>NZ_BAABEV010000026.1:0-129437 GCF_039540335.1 Actinomadura verrucosospora
GGGCTCGCCGGACGGCCGCTCCCGGACGACCCGCCCGGGCAGCGCCGGGCGCGACGGGCGGCCGAGCCGTGCCTGGCCCGCGCTCGCGGCCGACCCGACCGGCTGCGGCGTCCCGGGGGCGTGGCCGCGCGCCATGTGCCAGTCGTCGTCGAGGACGACCAGCGCGTGCGGGACGAGGACGATCGCGGTCGTGCCCCCGTACGGGGACGGCAGGAGCGAGACCTGGATGCCGTGCCGGGCGGCGAGCCGCGCGACGACGAACAGGCCGAGCCTCTCGGTGTCGACCAGGTCGAACTCGACGGCGCTGGCGAGCCGCCGGTTCAGGTCCTCCAGCTCGTCGGGATCCAGGCCGACGCCCCGGTCGACGACCTCGACGGCCAGCCCGTTGGCGACGGTCTCGACCTTGACGGTGACCTCCGTGGCCGGCGGGGAGAACGACGCCGCGTTCTCGATCAGCTCCGCCAGCAGGTGGATGACGTCGGCGACGACGTCGCCGCCGACCGCGGCCGAGGACGCGCCGGTCACCTCCACCCGCGTGTAGTCCTCCACCTCGGCGATCGCGGCGCGCACCACGTCCTCGGCGGCGACCGGGTGGTCCCAGGCGCGGACGGTCGGCGACCCCGACAGGATGACCAGGCCCTCGGCGTGCCGCCGCATACGGGTGGTCAGGTGGTCGAGGCGGAACAGGTCGTCGAGCTCCTCGGGGCTGGAGGCGCGCCGCTCCATCTGGTCGAGGAGCCGCAGCTGCCGGTGCAGCAGCGACTGGCTGCGCCACGACAGGTTGATGAAGACGCGGTTGATGCTGGCGCGCAGCTCGGCCTCGCCGACCGCGGTGCCGACCGCCGTGCGCTGGACGGCGTCGAACGCGTCGGCCACCCGGGCGATCTCCCTCGTCCGCCCCCGCTCCGGCCGCGGCGCCTCGGCGTCGACGTCGACCTTCTCGCCGCGCCGCAGCCGGGCCACGACCGCGGGCAGCCGCTCGTGCGCGAGCCGCTGCGCGAACGCCTGCAGGTCCCGCAGCTCCCGCGCGAGCCGCCGGGCGAACAGCACCGAGAGCGTCACCGAGGCGGCCACGATCAGCAGGCCCACGACGCAGGCCAGGAAGAAGCGCAGCATGATCCGGTGTCCGGCCGGCTCGACGACGTCGTCGTTCAGGACGTCGCCGAGGCGGGAGGAGGAGGTGAACCACAGCGGGGTCAGCTCCTGCGTGGCCGTCCGCCACTGCCGGACGCCGGGATTGAGACCCTGCCAGCGGATCTGGGTCTCGATCAGGGTGAAGGTGCCGTAGGCGGACGACGTGGCGAGCTGCTCCACGACCCGGGACAGCGCGCCGGTCACCTCCACGCGGGCGAGCGAGAAGAACTGCTCGCGGTTGCCGGCCCAGCCCGAGAAGGCCATGCGCTCGGCCGCGGTCAGCCGGCGCGCGCCGGCCGCGGACATCAGGGCGTCCTCGCGCAGCATGAAGTCGCTCGCCCACGAGAAGTGGGTGATCCCGGCGCTCTGCCGGTACACCTTCGTGTCGTTGACGCTGATGAAGGTCGTCAGCAGCCGGAACGTCGAGTCGGAGAAGCCGCTGTAGGCGTCGATGGCCTGCACGGTGCTGGCCGCGTGCTGGGTGATCTGGGCCCGCAGCGGTTCGAGCTGGTCGAGGCTGTCGTCCAGCGCCTCCATGCGCTCCCAGAGCTCGGGGCCCATCGCGTCCTTGAGGCGGGGCTTGAAGGCCGCCGAGCGGAAGGCCGCCACGGCGGCGTCGGTCTTGCTCGCGAGGTCCTCGTAGGCCCGCCTGTCGGCGGCGGTCCGCGCCGTCAGGACGGCCACGGCGGCGGCGCGCTCGCGCTGGAGCGCCCCGATGACGGCGCCGGCCGGCAGCCCGACGTCCTTGTACATCCGCGTGAACTCCGACCGCTGCAGCGCGGCGGACAGCGTCGTCCCGGCCGAGAACACCCACAGCGAGACGAGAGCGGTGAGCGGGATGGCGAGGAGCATCGCGATCCGCCGTCCGACCGGCCGCGTGCGCGGCCGCTCATGGGAGCCATGAAGCTGCTCGGGCTTCGTCACCGGCCCACACTCCTGATCGTCTTCGAACCGGCCGTCCCCGACCGACCTGGCGGGACGGGAGCTTACTTAGTTCGATTTGCCGGGGACCAGAGGCTTCACCTGCGGCGACTTGTGACCTCTCGCGTGCGCCGCGTGAACTCGCGCCTTCCGGGCGGGTGCGCGGCGATCTCCGGACGCCGCGCCGGCGCGGCGCGTCCGGCCGCGCCAGGCCCGCCTTTATCGGACGTCATTGCAGGTCAGAGGTTGGGGTTCGATAATTGATCTTGTAATGGAATGGCATTCGGGGCCTTGTCGAACGCGTCGGCGGAGCGCGGGGAAGGGTGCCGAGGGGTAATCGGCGGTGGCGTGTCAACCGTGTTAACCCGGTGAAGAACGAGGCCAATATTGGCCGTTTTGATGCTGAGTCGTGTCTTGTTGCGAGAAATGACAGGTGTCAAGCTTCGCTTTACTTTGTCCCCCCATCAACGGAGACCGAGCATGCGCAGAGCCGCGCTAGCCGTCCTCGCCGGGCTGTCGCTCGCCGCCACCACCGTGGCCGCGGCGCCCGCCCACGCCGCCGGCCCGGCCCAGTCCAAGCTGGCCGCGCTCGTCAAGCTGAGCGACGTGCGGCACCACCAGCTGAACCTGCAGAAGATCTCGGACGCCAACGGCGGCAACCGGGCCGCGGGACTGCCCGGCAACAAGATCACCATCAAGTACATCGCGGACCAGCTCAAGCGGGCCGGATACGCGCCGGTGGTCCAGAACTTCGAGTTCGACTTCTGGCAGGAGCTGTCAGAACCGGTTCTCGCCGAGACCGCGCCCGAGCCGAAGACGTTCGCGCCGCACGGCGACTTCGAGACGCTCCAGTACTCCGGGTCGGGCGACGTCACCGCCCCCGCCACGCCCGTCGACCCGGCGGCGACCGGCGACGGCAGCGGATGCGAGGCGGGCGACTTCGCCGGGTTCCCGAAGGGCCACATCGCGCTGATCCAGCGCGGCGGCTGCTTCTTCTCCCTGAAGACCGACAACGCCGTCGCCGCCGGCGCGGCCGCCGTCGTCATCTACCAGCTGCCCGGCCAGCCGGGCCCGGTCGGGGGGACGCTGACCACGCCCTACGGCCTGCCGGTGGTCGGCCCGACGAACGCGGTCGGCAAGGCCCTCGTCCAGCAGGCGCAGAACGGCGGCGTCACGCTCCGGGTCAGGACCGACACCCTGAACGAGAAGCGCCAGGCCGCGAACGTCATCGCCGACACCAGGCGCGGCAGGGCCGACAACGTTGTGGTGGTGGGCGCGCACAACGACAGCGTCACCGCAGGGCCCGGCATCAACGACGACGGCTCGGGCACGGCGACGCTGCTGGAGATGGCCAAGCAGATCAACAAGCTCGGATCCAAGGTCCGCAACAAGGTGCGGTTCGCCTTCTGGGGCGCCGAGGAGGAGGGCCTGCTCGGCTCCCAGTACTACGTCGACAACCTCCCGCAGGCCGAGCGTGACAAGGTCGCGCTGATGCTCGACTTCGACATGCTCGCCTCGCCCAACTACGTGAACTTCGTCTACGACGGCGACAACAGCGCGGGCGAGAACAACGTCGAGGCCCCCGCCGGGTCCGGCGCGATCGAGAAGGCGTTCGTCGACTACTTCGGCAAGCGGAAGCTGCCCACCGACCCGACGCCGTTCAACGGACGCTCGGACTACGACGCGTTCATCAGCGTCGGCATCCCCGCCGGCGGCCTGTTCACCGGCGCCGAGGGCATCAAGACCCCCGAGCAGGCGAAGCGGTACGGCGGCACCGCGGGCCTCGCCTACGACCCGTGCTACCACCAGGCCTGCGACCGGTACGACAACGTGAACCTGAAGGGCTTCGACCAGATGATCGACGGCACCGCCGCGGTCACCGAGCTGTTCGCGCACAGCACCCTGACGGTCAACGGGAACGAGCTCGCCCGCAGGCAGGCGCAGCCCAGGAAGCGGGTCACGCCGGACGTCGTCGGCAACCACGCGACCCGGTAGGACCCGTCACACCGAGGGACGCGCCCGGCCCCGGGCGCGTCCCTCGCCATGTCCGCCCGGCCTGCGCGAGGCCGGCCAGAGCGGCGTCTCGGTCAGAGCAGTGCCTCGGTCAGAGCAGGGCCTCGGCGATCGACCGCAGGGCGGGACGGGGATCGCCGCCGGGCTCGGTCAGCACCTGGACGGCGACGTTGTCGGCCCCGGCCTCCAGGTGGGCCTCCAGCCGCGCGGCGACCGCCGCCGCGTCGCCGTGCGCGACCAGCGCGTCCACGAGCGCGTCGCTGCCGCCGCCCGCGAAGTCGTCGGCGGTGAACCCCAGCCGCTCGAAGCTGGCGACGTAGTTGCGCAGGGCGAGGTAGCGGGCCAGGGTCTCCCTGGCGATCGCGCGGGCGCGCACCGGATCGGGGTCGAGCACGACCTTCTGCTCCGGCGCCAGCAGCGGGCCCGCCCCCAGGATCTCCCGCGCCGACCGGGTGTGCTCGGGCGTGGTCAGGTACGGGTGGGCGCCCGCGGCGCGCTCGGCCGCCAGCCGCAGCACCCGCGGCCCCAGCGCGGCGAGGACCCGGCCTTCCACGGGGACGTTCCCGGCGTCCAGCCGGTCGAGGTAGTCCACGATCGTCTCGTACGGGCTGCGGTACCCCTCGTTCCGCTCCCGGTGGCCGATGCCGGCGCCCAGCAGGAACCGGCCGCCGTGCGCGTCGTTCAGCCGGTGGTAGGCCGCGGCGGCCTCCTCGGCCGGCGTGCTCCACATGTTCACGATGCCGGTGGCGACCACGATGCGGCCGGTCGCGGCCAGGAGCCGCCCGGCGATGTCCGGGTCGGCCGGCGAGCCCCCGATCCAGACCGTGCCGTAGCCGAGTTCCTCCACGTCCCGGGCCAGGTCCGGGCTCAGCTGGGGCCAGGGGAGCCAGATCCCGAGCCGTCCGAGTTCGATCTTGGTCATGCCGCTCCCAACACCTCCGCCGCCGGTTTCATGCCCATCCCCCGGGTGCCAGGATGTGACACATGACGGACCGGCCACGCCTGCTGCTCCTGGACGGCCACTCACTGGCCTACCGGGCGTTCTACGCGCTGCCGGTCGAGAATTTCACCACCACCTCGGGGCAGCCGACCAACGTCGTGTACGGCTTCGCGAACATGCTCGCCAACGTGCTGCGGGACGAGCGCCCCACGCACGCGGCCGTCGCGTTCGACGTCTCCCGGCAGACGTTCCGCACCGAGGCGTTCCCCGAGTACAAGGCCACCCGGTCGCGGTCGCCGAGCGAGTTCGGCAGCCAGCTTCCGGTCCTGGACCGGCTGCTCGCCGCGATGAGCGTGCCGGTGCTGCGGGCGCCCGGCTACGAGGCCGACGACGTCATCGCGACCCTGGCGACGGCGGCGGAGGCGGACGGCATGGACGTCCTGATCGTCACCGGCGACCGGGACGTGCTCCAGCTCGTCAGCGACGACGTCACCGTCCTGTACTTCTACCGGACGGCGTCGGAGATGATCCGGTACACGCCCGGCGCGGTGCGGGAGCGGTACGGGCTGACCCCGGCGCAGTACCCCGACTTCGCGGCGCTGCGCGGCGACCCGTCCGACAACCTGCCGAGCATCCCCGGCATCGGGGAGAAGACCGCCGCCAGGTGGGTCCGCGACTACGGGTCGCTCGACGCCCTGCTGGAGCACGCCGGCGAGGTCAAGGGCAAGGCGGGGGAGAAGCTGCGCGCCGCCGCCGGGACCGTCGCGCTGAACCGGCGGCTGACCGAGCTCGTCCGCGACCTGGACCTCCCGGTGGGGCCCGCCGACCTGCGGCGGCGCCCGTACGACCTGGCGGCCTTCACCTCCCTGCTCGACGAGCTGGAGTTCCGCAACGCCAGCATCAGGCAGCGCCTGTTCGCGGCGGACCCGGGCGGCGGGCGCCCTCCGCCCGACGCCGCGCCGGAGCCCGTCCAGGGGCGGGAGCTCGGGCCCGGCGAGCTGGCCGGCTGGCTGGGGACGCACGCCACCGGCCTGACCGGGCTGGCGGCCGACCACACCTGGACGCGCGGCGCGGGAGACGTCGAACGGATCGCGCTGGCCACCGGCGACGGGGACGCGGCGTCGTTCGAGCCGTCCGGCCTCACCGCCGGGGACGAACGGGCCTTCGCCGCCTGGCTGGCCGACCCCGGCCGGCCCAAGGCGCTGCACGACGTGAAGTCGCTGCTGCGCGTGTTCGGCGAGCGCGGCTGGCGGCTCGAAGGGGTCGCCACCGACACCGCGATGGCCGCCTACCTCCTGCTCCCGGGGCTGGCCGCCTACGGGATCGCCGACCTCGCGGGCCGCCACCTCGGGCGCCGCCCGTCCGCCGAGGGCGCGGCCGGGCTGATGGCGGCCGCCCGCACCGTCCTCGACCTCGCCGGCGTGTTCGCCGCCGACCTGGCGTCCACGGGCATGGACGAGGTCCTGCGGGACGTCGAGCTGCCGCTCTCGCGCCTGCTCGCCCGCGCCGAGCGCGCCGGCGTGCACGTCGACGCGGAGCTGCTGCGCGAGCTGGAGCGGTACTTCTCCGAGGGGATGGAGCGCGCCGCCGACGAGGCCGCGCGGATCGCCGGGCGTCGCTTCAACCCCGCCTCGACCAAGCAGCTCCAGGAGGTGCTGTTCGGCGAGCTCGACCTGCCCAGGACCAAGAAGATCAAGTCGGGGTACTCCACCGACGTGGACGCGCTGACCTGGCTCGCCACCCGGACCGACAACGGCCTGCCGCAGGTCCTGCTGCGCCACCGCGACCAGGCGCGGCTGCGCTCCACGGTCACCGGGCTCATCCGGGAGATCGGCGCCGACGGCCGCATCCACACCGACTTCCAGCAGACCGTCGCCGCGACCGGCCGGCTCAGCTCCGCCGACCCCAACCTGCAGGTCATCCCCGTCCGGACGGAGGAGGGGCGGCGCATCCGCCGCGCGTTCACCCCCGGCGAGGGCTACGAGTCGCTGATGACGGCCGACTACGGGCAGCTCGAACTGCGCGTCATGGCGCACCTCTCGCAGGACCCCACGCTCCTTGCGGCGTTCGAGTCCGGCGAGGACCTGCACACCACGATGGCCGCGCGGGTCTTCGGCGCCCGCCCGCAGGACGTCACCCCGGACATGCGCCGCAAGATCAAGGCGATGTCGTACGGGCTGGCCTACGGGCTGTCGGCGTTCGGCCTGGCCAGGCAGCTCGGCATCCCGGTGGCCGAGGCGCGCCCGCTGATGGACGCCTACTTCGAGCGGCTCGGCGGCGTCCGCGACTACCTCGACCACGTCGTCGCCGAGGCCCGGGCCACCGGCTACACCCGCACGATCCTCGGCCGCCGCCGCTACCTGCCCCACCTGAACAGCGACGACCGGCGGCGGCGCGAGACGGCCGAGCGGATGGCGCTCAACGCCCCGGTCCAGGGCTCCGCCGCGGACATCGTCAAGATCGCGATGCTGCGGGTGGACGAGGCGCTCACCGCCGCGGGGCTGGCCAGCCGCCTGCTGCTCCAGGTCCACGACGAGATCGTCCTGGAGGTGGCGCCCGGCGAGTCCGGCGCGGTGCGGGAGATCGTCCGCACCGGGATGACGACGGCCTACCCGCTCGCGGTCGGCCTGGAGGTCGCCATCGGCGCCGGCCCCGACTGGAACGCCGCCGCCCACTGACGTGGCGGGGCGACTCGTGGGTAGTGCTCCCCATGGGGGAGGGATTCATGGAGATCGACATGATCGTCGAGATTCCCCGGGGATCGCGCAACAAGTACGAGATGGACCACCGGCTCGGCCGCATCCGGCTCGACCGGATGCTGTTCACCTCGACGCAGTACCCGGCGGACTACGGGTACATCCCGGACACGTGCGCGGAGGACGGCGACCCGCTGGACGCGATGGTGCTGCTGGAGGAGCCGACCTTCCCCGGGTGCGTGATCAGGGTGCGCAGCATCGGGGTGTTCTGGATGCTCGACGGGGGCGTCCCCGACGCCAAGATTCTCACCGTGGCGGCCGGGGACGTCCGCTACGCCGAGATCCGCGACCTGCGGGACGTCCACGAGCACACCCTCGACGAGATCGCGCACTTCTTCGACATCTACAAGAGCCTGGAGCCCGGTAAGGGCACCGACGTGCGCGGCTGGCAGGACCGGGAGGTCGCCGACCGGACGATCGAACGGGCCGCCGAGCGCGCCCGGGAGGTGGCCGGGAACGCCGCGACGTGATCGGGTGGACGCGTGAGGGACAGCGAACCGGTCCTCGTCGTGGGCGCGGGACCCGTCGGCCTGGTCACGGCGCTGCTGCTGGCGCGGCATGGCGTGCCGTGCGTGGTGCTGGAGGCCGCCGCCCGCCGCGACCTGTCCGGGTCCCGGGCGATCTGCTTCCAGCGGGACGTCCTCGACGTGCTCGACCGGGTCGGGTGCGCCGAAGCGATGATCGCCCGCGGCGTGACGTGGACGACCGGCCGCACCTACCACCGCGGGGACGAGCTGTTCGCCGTCACCTTCCCCGACGCGGGGCGCAGTGCCGTGCCGCCCTGGATCAACATCTCCCAGGCGGAGGTCGAGGCGCGGCTGCGGGAGCTGGCCGCGGCGGAACCGCTGGTGGAGGTCCGGTACGGGCATCGCGTCACCGGTGTGGGCCAGGACGGCGACGGCGTCGAGGCCCGCTCCGGCGGCGCCGCCGGGGAAACCGTGCGCGGCACCCATCTGGTCGGCGCGGACGGCGGGCACAGCGCCGTCCGGGAGCTGCTCGGCATCGGCTTCCCCGGCCGCACCTTCACCGACCGGTTCCTCATCTGCGACATCCGGGCGGACCTGCCGTTCCCGAGCGAGCGGCGGTTCTTCTTCGACCCCGAGTGGAACCCCGGGCGCCAGGTCCTGGTCCACCAGTGCCCGGACCGGACGTGGCGCATCGACTGGCAGGTGCCCGCCGACCACGACCTCGACGCCGAGCGCAGGTCGGGCGCGCTGGACGCCCGCATCCGCCGGATCACCGGGGACGTCCCGTACGAGATCGTGTGGGCCACCGTGTACCGGTTCCACGAGCGGGTCGCGGCGGCGTTCGCGTCCGGCCGCGCGTTCCTGGCCGGGGACGCCGCCCACGTCTACGCGCCGTTCGGCGCCCGCGGCCTGAACTCCGGCGTGCAGGACGCCGAGAACCTCGCCTGGAAGCTCGCGTTCGTCCGGCACGGCTGGGCCCCGCCCGCGCTGCTGCGCAGCTACGACGCCGAGCGCCGGGCCGCCGCCGGGGAGAACCTGCGGGTGACCACGCGCACGATGGAGTTCCTCGTCCCGCGGACCCCGCGGCAGAGGGCCCGGCGGCTGGAGTCCCTGGAGGCCGCCCGGACGCACCCGGACCCCCGCGCGATCATCGACTCGGGCAGGCTCGCCGAACCGTTCTGGTACCTGGACTCGCCGCTGACGACCCCGGCCGGGCCGGTGGAGGACTTCCCGCGCGGTCCCGGCGCCGTCCGCCCGCCGCTGCCGGGCGTCCTCTGCCCCGACGGGCCGTGCGTCGTGGACGGGGAACCGACCCGGCTGCGCCGCCTGTTCGGCAGGCGGTTCGTGGTCCTCACCCAGGGCGGGCGCGCTGAGAGGCTGCCGACCGACGTCCCCCACGAGATCCACGCCCTGGAATCCATCGACACCGACGGGGTGCTGCGGACGGCCCTGCGGGCGGGCCCGGACACGGTGCACATCGTCCGGCCGGACGGTCACCTGGCCGCCGTGCTGCCGGCCTACGACCCTGCCGCGGCGGTCGCGGCCCTTCACCGCGCCTGCGGGCGCTCCTAGCCGGCGTCCAGCACGGCGCGGGCAGCGTTGTGGCCCGGGATCCCGCTGACGCCTCCGCCCCGTCTGGCGCCCGCCCCGCACACCAGCACGCGAGGGTGCTCGGTCTCGACGCCCCACCGCCCGCGTTCCCCGGCCTCCTCCGCGAACGGCCACGACAGGTCGCGGTGGAAGATGTGGCCGCCCGGGAGGCCGACCGCGTTCTCCAGGTCGACGGGCGTCTTGGCCTCCAGGCACGGCGTGCCGTCCGGGGTGCGCAGGAGGCAGTCCTCGATCGGTTCGGCGAGCACCGTGTCGAAGGACGCGAGCGTCGCGCGCAGCGCCGCCGCGCGCGAGCCTTCGGGGTCCGCCCGGAACAGCCGCGCCGGCATGTGCAGGCCGAACAGCGTCAGGGTGTGCGCCCCGGCCTCCCGCAGCTCCGGCCCGAGAATCGACGGGTCGGTCAGCGAATGGCAGTACACCTCGGCGGGCGGGACGGACGGGATGCGGCCGTCGCGGGCCTCGCGGTAGGCCGTGTCGAGCTGCCTCCGGCCCTCGTTGATGTGGAAGGTGCCCGCGAACGCCTCCTCCGGCCGGACGGACGGGTCGCGCAGCCGGGGCAGCCGCGAGAGCATCATGTTCACCTTGAGCTGCGACCCCTCGGCCGAACCCTCCCGCGGCATGTTGACCAGCACCCACCTGGCCGAGACGGCGTGCTCGGCGCCGTCGGCGTCCCGGAAGGTCACCTCCCCGGCCGGGTCGACGTGCAGGACCTCCATGCCGGAGCGCAGCTCGGCCCCGGCCGCGCGGGCGGCGTCGGCCAGGGCCCCGGTCACCGCGCCCATGCCGCCGACGGGCACGTTCCAGTCGCCGGTCCCGTTCCCGACGACGTGGTAGAGGAAGCACCGGTTGGCCAGCAGGGAGGGATCGGAGGTGTCGGCGAACGTGCCGATCAGCGCGTCGGTGAGGACGACGCCGCGCACGGTGTCGTCGGTGAAGCGCTCGTCCACGACGTCCCCGACGGGCCGCTCGAACAGGTCGCGCCACGCCTCCCGGTCGTCCACCGCGTCCCGGAGCTCGGCGCGGTCGCGCAGCGGCTCCAGCAGGGTCGGCGCGACGCGCTCGGCGACGTGCCCGGCCATCGCGTAGAACCTCCGCCAGGCGCCGGCGTCGCCCCTGAGGGAGGCGGCCGTCCGCGCGGGGTCCCCGTTGTCGATCAGCAGGCCGCCGTCGCCGACCGGCGTGTACGAGGCGAACCGCCGTCCGCGCAGCTCGACGCGCAGGCCGAGGTCCCGGACGATCCGCGACGGCAGCAGGCTCACCAGGTAGGAGTACCGCGAGAGCCGCGCGTCCACGCCGGGGAAGACGCGCGCGGAGACCGCCAGCCCGCCGAAGTGCCCGAGCCGTTCCAGCACCAGCACCCGCCTGCCGGCGCGCGCCAGGTAGGCGGCCGCGACCAGGCCGTTGTGCCCGCCGCCCGCGATGATCACGTCGTACATGACCACAGGGAACCACACGGGCCGCCGGATGCGGGGAAATCCGTTGGCCGGTGCGGGCCCCCGGAGGATGATGGGGCGAATGAAGATCCGGTTTTCTGGGGGTGTGGTGGCGTCCGGGCGCCATGCCTGGATCGCCCGCCCCTCCGGACCGCGGAGGCTGCTGGACGGGGCGGACGCGCACCCGGGGACGCCCGTCGCTCTCGGCCCCGAGGAGGCGCCGGCGGAGGACGCGGCGAACGCCGTCCGGGAACTGTCGCTGCTCGTCGCCGACGGGGGCGCCGTCGCGGCGGGAGCGGGTGTCGATCTCGGCGCCGGGTTCCGCTCCGCGCGGCTGGAAGGGGCGCGCGGGGACCAGCGGGACGCGGTCCTGGCCGCGCTGCGGGCGGTCGGCCTCCACGGCGCGCACCGCCTCGGCGAGCGGGCCGGGGTGCTCGTCGCGCTCTTCGGGCCCGCGGTCACCAGGCGGGTCGGCGCGGCCGCCGGGCGGGCGGCCGAGGAGGGTCGCTGGGCGGCGCTGCACCTGGCGTCCGCGGCCAGCGACGTCCTCGGACCCGAGCAGCTCGAACAGGTGCTCGCCCTGGAGGCGCCCGAAGGCGTCGACCTCACCCCCGGCGGATCGCCGTCCGTGCTCGCGGGGTACCTGCGGCAGGTGCTCGGGGCGGTGCCCGCGCCCCGCAGGCTCGCGCTGATCCTGGACCTGTGGGAGCGGGTCGCCGAGCACCGGACCGGGCTGGCCCGCCGGGAGGCGCGGCTGGCGACGCAGAGCCGCCGCGACCGGGTCGCCGACCTGCGCAAGCGCCGCCGCCACGACGACGACGAGCACGTCCTGTGGCAGGTGCGCATGGACCTGGCGGACGAGCATCCCTCGCTCGCCGACATCGCACGCTGGACCCCCGGCCGCTGGTACTGGCACGAGCGCCTCCAGCGCGTCTTCGCGGACGCGATCGCCGCCACCGCGCTGCTCCGGACCGCCGCTGCGGTCGCCGACCACGGCCTGGAGGACGGCCTTGGGCGGTCGGCCCCGGTACTGCGCGCGGCCGCGGCCCTGATGCCCGACTGGGCCGCCGGGAAGGCGGCACGGCGCGTGCCGGGGCTGACCGGCCTCCCCACGCGCCCCGGCGCCTACGTCCGCGACCTCGCGCGCAGGCTGGACGCCGCCCGGCCGATGGACGCCAAGTTCGCCGCCTATGTCAGACCGCGGCTGGCCTGCGCCCGCGACTTCGCGCTCGTCATCGTCGAGGACGTCGGACGGGTGATGGGCGACATGGTCGGGACCCACGACGCCCTGCTGCGCGAGTGGTCACCCAGCCTGGAAAGCTGGCGGCAGGTGGCAGGCTACGACCGTCCTCCCGCCGAGTGGGACGGCATCCTGCCGTGGAGCGGGCCGATGCTGGGCGACACCGAACCGCTGCGCCGCAGGCTCACCCCCGAGCAGGACCCGGCGACCGTGGAGACCGCCGCCGACCTGCTCTGGTACGTCGACCTGATCGACGCCCTCGCCCGGTTGCACGGGCACGAGCGGGCCCAGCCCGCCCCGGGCACCCGCGATCCCTGGTTCGTCCACGACCCGCCGCCGGTCGTCGAGCCGCTGACCCCGCGCCTCGACTCGCTCATGGGCGCCGTCTCCGGCGCGGCGCAGCTGGTCGCGCTCGGCGGCGTCCCGCCCCGGGCGCCCCGCACGTGGGCGGCCCTCACCGCGGGCCTGGCGTCGGCGACCGCGATCGCCGAGGCCCTCACCGGCGACTTCGCCGTCCCCGCGCCGCTCGCCGCCCTGGACGGCGCGGCCGTCCCCGGGACCCGCCTCCGGCTCAAGATCGGCCGCAGTGCCCGGGACGTCGCCGAATGGGCGGACTACATGGGCAACTGCATCGCGGGACCGGCCTACGTCGAGGAGGCCAGGGCAGGCCGCAGCGGCCTCGCGGGCCTCTACGACGCCGACGGCCTGCTGGTCGCGAACGCGGAGCTGATGCCGCTGCGTCCCGCGTCCCGGGGCTGGCGCGTCAGCGAGATCGCGGCGAGGTTCAACGACCCGCCGGACGAGACCCTCGAACAGCGCTTCCGCGCGTGGGTCGCCGCGATCCCGGGCGCCGTCGAGGACGAGGCCCCGCAGGCGCCGGAGGAGCTCCCGCCGTCCCGGCCGGCGAGGCGGCGCGCCGCGCCCCGCCTCGTCGAGGAGGCCGGTCCAGCCCTCGGCGAGCTCGCGGTCCGCTCGTGGGCGCGGGCCGCCCCGGAGGCGCTCGACGTCCTCGCCGCCGTGGCCGGGACCGGGCCGGACGCTGCGCTCGCCCGGCTGCGCCGCTTCGGCGGCCCGCAGCTCACCGGCGCCGTCGGCCGCGCCCTGGACGAGGGCGCCACCGATCTGGTCCGGCTCTGGACGGCCTCCGGCCACCGCCCCCTGCGCTCCGCGCTCGACGCCCTCGACCCGGCGCTGCGCGACCGCTACGACCAGCTCCCGCTGCTGCTCGGCGAGCCGCCGCTGCCGAAGACGCTGCGCAGGCTCGTCAAGCTCCCCGCCGTCGCCGACGCGTACTCCCTCGACCTGGTGGCGCGCCGCGTCCGCCGTGCGATCGGGGCGCTCGCCCTCCAGGACGACCCGGTCATCGCCCGCGCCTTCGCCAAGCCGACGGCCGCGCAGCCGCTGTGCGCGCTGGCGGTCGCCACCACCTGTGCCGCGCCGGCCACCGGCCTCGTCCCCGTGACGCCGCCGCGCACCACCACCGTCCCCGGCTACCCCGCCACGACGCTGGAGGACGAGGAGGGCCCCTGGCAGCGCGCCCTGCCCGCCGCCCGCGAGCTGGGCGCCGACACCGCCGTGTTCTGGGACGAGATCGCCGAGCACGGACTCCGCGTCCCGGCGTCCTGGCTGGCGCACGGCGGCTGGACGGCGCTCTGGTCCCGCGCCCACACCCACCGCCGCTGACCCGCGGCCCCTCAGAGCCCCGGGAGGGCGCTACGGGCGCAGAGCGGGCCGGCGGAAGATGGTGACCGAGTGCCCGACCTCGTCGATCGGCTCGCTGGTGCGGATCAGCGGCGTCAGCCGCGGGTCGTTCTTGACGAGCCAGCTGTCGGAGACGACCAGCAGCCCGCGCACCTCGCCGGGCGGCGCGGTGAGCGGGTCGCGCGCGCGGATGCCGTAGGCGGACGGGACGCCGCTGCCCTTGAAGACCAGCCAGACCGGCTCGCCTGGATACCGCTCCCGGAGCCGATCGGCGAGCCGCCCGAGGTCCTGGCCCCAGTCGGCGTTGGAGTCGTGCAGGCGCAGGTGGGTCTTGGACGGGCCGCCGAACGCCTCGTTGGAGTACGGCAGGTAGTAGGGGAAGGCGCGCAGCGAGCTGACCGCGACGAGCAACAGCAGCGCGACCGTCGCGGCCTTGGCCCACCGCCACGGGACGAGGACCGCGCCGCCCGCCGCCACCGCCAGGAAGACCGGGACGAAGATGGCGTAGCGGACGCCGAGGTCGCGGGACCCGGTCATCGCCACCGCCAGCAGGACGGCCGTGGGCGCGAAGAGGTACGGCGCCGCCGGACGCAGCCGGGGCAGCGCCGCCGTCGCGGCGATGCCCGCCGCCCACAGACCGAGCATCCCCAGCGGCGTCTTCACCAGCAGCGCGGCCGGCAGGTAGTACCAGCGGGAGCCGTGGTAGACGTCACCGAACAGGAAACCGGTCCACCGCATGTCCTCGAAACCGAACTGCGCGCGCATCCCGTCCTGGAAGGGCCGGGGGAACGGCAGCCAGCCGGCGGCGAGTCCGCGCATCCCGCCGGCGGACGGCAGGTCGGCGGGCGCGGCCCAGCGCAGGCGCGGATCCACGGCGAGGTAGCTCGCCCACACCACCGCGACGGCCAGGACGCCGACGCCCGCCGCCGACAGCACGGCGGTCGCCACGGGACGGCGCGGCGGACGGGACGTCCGGACCGACACCGCCGCCAGGACGAGGAGCACCGGCAGCGCGGGCAGCGCGCTCATCTTCGTCGCCACGGCCGCGCCGAGCGCCGCCCCGGCGAGCGGCAGGTAGAGCCGCGGCCTGCGCCTCGCGCGCCAGAGCAGCCACACCGACGTCAGCAGCAGGCCGGCCGTGGGGACGTCCAGCGTGGCCAGCGACCCGTGCGCGATGACGTCGGGGGAGAAGGCGTACAGGGTCAGTGCCGTGAGCCCCCCGGCCGGGCCGGCGAGGTCGCGGGCGAACGCGAAGACGACCAGCCCGAACAGCAGCGTCAGCGCGATGACGGGCAGCCGCCCCGCGAGCAGCACCCGCTTGGGGTCGTTGCCCCACCGGTACAGGAACTGCCTCCCGAGCCTGTAGTCGCTGCCGGTGAAGGAGGTGCGCAGGTGCGGCCCGGCGAGCACCGCCCCCGCCCCGATGAGGAGCTTGCCGAGCGGCGGGTGCTCGGCGTTGTGGCGCAGGTCGTGCTCGCGGAGGTAGACCACGCCCGTGCTGATGTAGACGGGCTCGTCGACGGTCGGGCTCTGCTGCACGGCCGTGGTCGCCATCGCGGCGCCCATCTGGGCCAGCAGCACCGAGACGACCGCCGCGAGCAGCCAGCGGCGGCGCAGCGCGCGGAACCGGCCCGGCGCCTCCTCGGCCGAAGGCGCCGCGGGCCGTCCGGGCTCCGCGGACAGCGAGGTCACGCCGCCATCCCTTCCCGGGGAGCGTCCCCCCGATCTCCGTTCAGCCTCCGAAGGCGGTCAAGAATCTGTCGCGGAACGCGCTCATCGGCCAGACGGGAGTATCCCTGCCGGGACGCAGGCCGTCCTGCCAGCCCCATCCGGAGATCCTGTCCAGGACGGCGCCGTCCTTCGCCACGATGGTGATCGGGACGTCCCGGCTCGCGCCCGGCCCGGTGATGAGCGGCGCGGGCTGGTGGTCGCCGAGGAAGACCAGCACGGTGTCCTTGCCGCCGTAGGTCTCCAGGTAGGAGACGAGCGTGTTCAGCGTGTACTCGATCGACGCGCGGTACTCGGCGCGGATGCGGCCGGGCGCCGGCCACGGCGCGTCGTATCCCTTGCCCATCCCGTCGAAGATCGACCCGTCGCCGACCTGCTCCCACGGGACGAGCCGCGGGACGGACGCCCACGGGGCGTGGCTGGACACCAGCGCCGTCTCCGCCATCACCGGCGCCCGGTCCTCCTTCGCCAGTTCGGTGCGCTGGAGCGTCGACAGGGTGTACTGGTCGGGCATCGTGGCGAAGCTGAAGCGCGGGCCTCGGTAGCCGAGGTTCCGGTCGTCGTAGACCTTGTCGTAGCCGTAGAAGGACGCCTCCGGCCAGGCCCGCGTGATCGCCGGCATGAGCGCGACGGTCCGGGAGTCCGCGCGGTGGAACGCCCCGTTCAGCGTCAGCCGGTCGCTGTTCACCAGGGCGCGGTACCGCTGCTGGTTGTTCACCCACAGGCCCGACAGCAGCGTGGCGTGCGCGAGCCAGCTGCCGCCGCCCGCCGTCGAGGACGTGAGCCAGCCGCTGCGCGCGGAGAACCCCGCCTCGCGGAGCCGCCGCGTCCCCTGGTCGAGGACGGCGCCGACCTGCGGCGCGTACTGCGGGCTCTCCACGGCCGACCGCCCGTAACTCTCCACGAACGCCAGGACGACGTCCTTGCCGCGCAGCCCGGTCAGAAGCTTGTCGGGCGGCGTGTCGCGGAACCTGTCCACGGCGGCGGCCCTGGCGAACTCCTCGCGGTCGTTCAGGCTCGTCCTGACCTGGCGCGCGTGGTCGTAGGCGAGGACCGCCGCGCTCCTGGACGCCACCGGCACCCCGTGGACGAACTGCGCCCCGAGCACGGCGCAGGCGAGCCAGACCGTTCCCAGCACGCCGGCGGCCCAGGACGCCGGCCTCCTGTGCCGGACCGCCACGCCGCTCAGGCGCAGCGTCGACAGCGTCGTCAGGACGACCACGCCGACCGCCAGCGCCACCGCCAGCACGACGGCCGCGACCGCCCCCGCCTGCCCGGACGACTCCTTGACGAACTCCACGGCCGGCCCCAGCAGCGGCCAGTCCAGCACCAGGTCGAACGGCCGGACGAGCACCGCGTCGAACCCGATGTCCAGCACCTTCAGCACGAGCAGCAGCCCGAGCACCGCCCCGGCGGCCCCCGCCGCGTACCGCCTCGCCCCGGCCGGCAGCACGAGGACCAGCGCGACACCGGCCACGCCCTCGATCGGGACGCGCACGAACGCCCCCGGGGCCAGGAGGGCGAACTCGGCCGGCGCGACCAGCGCGACCAGCACGAGCAGGAACGCCGCGCCGGTCACCGCCCGCGCCGCGACGCGCCGCCGTCGCGAGCGCTCACCGGCCTCGGGGGCGGCGGCGGGCACGTCCTCGTCTGTGATCCGCTCCAGGCGGCTGTCGGTGGTCAGGTCGTCCTCCCAGGTTCGGCCCCCCGCCGCGTATGCGACACCCCACAGCACGTCCACGCCACGGCCGCGGGTTCAAAAAAATCTCATCTCCGGGAGTCCGGGATGTCGAGAACGCGGCAGTGGGTCCGATCCACTGGTGAAAGGCGCCGCAGGGGCGCCGCCAAGGAGGCACCGCAATGAGCAAGGTCACCTGTGACATCGGGATCTCGGTCGACGGGTTCGCGGCGGGTCCGAACCAGCGCCTGGAGGAGCCGCTCGGCGACGGCGGCGAGCGGCTGCACCGGTGGATGTTCGAGGAGCAGGAGGCCAACGCCGAGGAGATCGCGAAGATCACCTCGGCCGGGGCCTACATCATGGGGCGCCACATGTTCGGCCCCGACCGCGGCCCGGCGTGGAACCCGGACTGGACGGGCTGGTGGGGCGAGGAGCCGCCCTACCACGCGCCGGTCTTCGTGCTGACGCACCACCCGCGCGAGAGCATCGTGATGAAGGGCGGCACGACGTTCCACTTCGTCACCGACGGGATCGAGTCGGCATTGGCCCAGGCGCGGGACGCGGCGGGGGACAGGGACGTCTCGATCGCCGGTGGGGCGAGCACCGTGAACCAGTACCTCGCGGCGGGCCGGATCGAGGAACTCCGCCTCCACATCGCCCCCGTCGTCCTCGGGGAGGGCGAGCGCCTGTTCGAGGGCGTCGGCGACCTGGCGCTGGAGCCGGTCGGCGTGGCCCGGACGCCCCTGGTCACCCACGTCACCTACCGCGTCGGCGGCCCGCGCGGATGACGTGCAGCAGGCGGGCGACCTCGGCGGCCACCGCGTCGCGGCCGGCGGAGACGTAGCGGCGCGGGTCGACCAGTCCGGGATCGGCGGCCAGCCGGTCCCGGACGGCGGCGGTGAACACCTTGTTCAGCTGCGTCGCGACGTTGATCTTGGTCATGCCGTGCTCGACGGCGGCGGCGAGCCCGTCGTCGGGCACCCCGGAGGACCCGTGCAGGACCAGCGGGACGGGCACCGCCGCGCGCAGCCGGGCGATGAGCGCGAGATCGAGGACGGTGTCGCGGGTCAGCATCGCGTGGGACGTGCCGACCGCGACCGCCAGGGCGTCCACGCCCGTGGCGGCCACGTACCCGGCGGCCTCGTCCGGGTCGGTGCGGGCGTGCGGCGCGTGCACGCCGTCCTTCCCGCCGATCTCGCCGAGCTCCGCCTCGACCCACACCCCCTCGGCCCGGCAGCGGGCGGCGACGTCGGCGGTGCTCGCCACGTTCGCCTCGTGCGGGAGGGCGGACGCGTCGAACATCACCGACCCGAACCCGAGGGCGACCGCCTCGCGGACGAGGTCCGGCGAGGTGGCGTGGTCCAGGTGGACGACGACCGGGACGGACGCGGCGCGGCCGAGCGCCAGCACGGCCCGCCCGATCGGGCCGAGCGCGCCGTGGTAGGCGACGCAGTTCTCGCTGATCTGCAGGACCACGGGCGCGCCCGCCCGCTCCGCCCCGGCGACGATCGCCTCGGCGTGCTCCAGCTGGATCACGTTGAACGCCCCCAGCCCGCGGCCCCGCGCGTCCGGTCCGGCGATGACGTCACTCATGGGGGCGAGCGGCATGGTTCTCCTCGGTCCGGAGGGTGACACGGGGCAGCAGCGCGGGAAGCCCGGCGGGGTCGATCTCGCCCGCGACGGGGGAGCGGACCGCGCAGGCCGCCAGCGCGACGGCGCGGCGGAGCCGGTCCGGCCAGGGCAGGCCGGCGGCGAGGCCCGCCGCCAGCCCCGCCACGAGCGCGTCCCCCGCGCCCGTCGGGTTGCCCTGGAGAGGACGGTCGAGCGCGGCGCGCAGGACGCCGTCCGGGGTCGCGGCGAGGACGCCGCCGGCGCCGAGCGAGGCGACCACCGCGCCCGCGCCCGCCTCGCGCAGCGCGCGGATCCCCGCGGCCGTGTCGCCGGTGCCGCTCGCGCGGGCGAGCTCCTCGGCGTTCGGCTTCACGACGCCGGGGCGCCCGGCGAGCCCGAGGCGCAGCGCCTCCCCGTCGGCGTCCAGGATCACCGGGCCGGGTGCCGTGCGGGCGAGCCGCGCGTAGGCGTCCGGGGGGACGCCCGGCGGCAGGCTCCCCGACAGCACGACCACGGCGGCGTCCCGGGCCAGGGACTCGAACGCGGCCAGGAACGCGGCCCACTCCGCGCCGGTCACCTGCGGGCCCGGCTCGCAGAACATCGTGGCCTCGGCGCCGACGACGGTGACCGTCCGGCGCGACTCCGCGGCGACCGGAGTGAACGCCGCGGGCACGCCGAGGGAGCCGAGCCCCTCCTCGATGCGCCGCCCCGCGGCGCCTCCGGCCAGGCCGGAGGCCACGACCTCGTGCCCGAGGGCGTGCAGCACCCGGGCCACGTTGACGCCCTTGCCACCGGGCCGCGAGTGCACCGCGGCGACCCGGTGGACCGCTCCGAGCCGCGCCTGCGGCACCTCGTAGGTGTCGTCGAGGGCGGCGTTCAGCGTGACCGTGAGGATCATGCCGCCGGGCCGCCGGGCGCGGCGTCCAGGACGACCGAGCGGGTGAGGTGCCGGGGGCGCTCGGGGTCCAGGCCCGCCGCGTCCGCCCGCGCGACCGCGAGTCGCTGCACCCGGACCAGTTCGGCGAGGGGGTCGGCGCCGGCGGCGCGCAGCAGCCCGCCGGTCGCGGCCACCTCCTCGCCGAGGCCGTCCGGGAGCCCGCCGAGCATCCACACCGCCCGGCCGGGGCCGGTGATGCTGATCGGCCCGTGCCGGTACTCCATCGCGGGGTAGGCCTCGGTCCAGAAGCACGCCGCCTCGCGCATCTTCAGGGCGGCCTCCTGCGCGAGGCCGACCGTCCATCCGCGGCCGAGGAAGGTGATCTGCTCGACCTCCAGCAGCCCGGGCGGGAGCGGGTCGGCCACCGCGGCCTCGGCGGCGGCGATCGCGGCCCCCAGGTCCTCGCCGAGGTGCGCGCGCAGCAGCGCCAGCAGGGTGGTGGCGAACCGGGTCTGCACGACCGACTCCTCGTCGGCGAAGTCGAGCACGACCAGCCGGTCGGCGCTGCCGGCCACCGGCGTGTCCGGGTCGGCGGTGATCGCCGTTGTCGGGACCGAGCCGCCGAGCCGGTCCAGGACGGCGAGGACCTCGGTCGTCGTCCCGGACCTCGTGAGCGCCAGCACCCGGTCGTAGCGGCGGCCGTACGGCATCTCCGAGGCGGCGAAGGCGTCGGTCTCCCCGTGCCCGGCCCCCTCCCGCAGCGCCGCGTACGCCTGCGCCATGTACAGGGAGGTGCCGCATCCGACGACCGCCACCCGCTCCCCGCGGGCCGGCAGCGCGTCGCGCAGCCCGTCGGCCAGCCCGGCGGCCCGCCGCCAGCACTCCGGCTGCGCGGAGATCTCGGTCATGATGCGGTTCCCGGCCATGAGCCCTCCCGAAGTCCGATCCTTCCGGGACCTTATGCTCACTTGTGCTCGAAAGTGAAGACTAAAGAGCAGAAAACATCATGAACGGTCGGGTGGTTGCAGCCGCACCACGCGGACGAAGCGCACGTCCAGGTCGTCGCCCGCGCCCGTCGCGATCCGGAAGTCGGTGCCGCCGGGGAGGCGGTTGGCGAACGCGGGCCGGGGGAGCCGGAACGTCGCGGTCTTCCACGCGCCGTCGCCCGTGCGGCGCACCGCCGGCGAGCGCCCGCCCCGGTGCTCGATCCACCAGTCGCCCCTGCCGGCGTCCCGGTACGTCACCTTGATCTGCACCGGCCGGAGCCGCCCGCGCAGGAACCGGTCGTCGAGGTCGAAGTACAGGGACGTCTGCCCCTGCGCCCGGTCGGTGCGCAGTCCCTCGTAGGCGGTGCCGTTCTCCGGCCCGAGGACGCCGCTGTGGACGTCGGCGGTGGAGCGGCGGGCCCTTCCGTCGGGAGCAACGTCCCGCTGCACGAGCCAGCGTTCGAGGTTGCGCACCCACGGGCGCCCGGGCCACCGGCGGGCAGCGGTGAAAGGCCCCGTCGTGTCCTTCCAATACGTGTCCTCGGCGTCGCGCAGTGCGGCCCACGCGTCAGGCGAATCGGAGGCGGTCTTGCCGATGCTCAACCGCACCCATCTCCAGTGCTGCGGATACTCCTTCATGTAGGAAGGGCCCGGGACCACGTAGACCCAGTTCGTCCGCAGTTGCAGCGCCTTGAGGTTCGACTGGCGGACGGCGTAGTACGGCTCGCCCGTGTGGTAGCCGCAGTCGTTGAAGCACTCGTTCTCTGTGGCGGCGACATGCCGCCCGTCATGGAGAGGCAGGGACTCGTCCACCGTCAGGTGCCCGTCGGGCTCGACGCGGCTCCCGTAGGACGGCGCCTCGCTCAGATGGAAGTTGAACACCTCGGTGATGCCGGTCCGGATGCCGAGCCCCGCGTCGACGGCCTGCCTGGCGAACAGGTCCGTCCTCGAACCCCACGGACCCCACGGGTAGTCCTCGCCGGTGAACACGAGCTTGCCGCTGTACGGCCCGAAGACGGCGGTCAGATCCCGCCAGGCGTGCCGGTACCACGACCGGTACTTCTCGAACGTCAGCCCCTGTTCCGCCGCCTTGCTGATCAGGTCGTAGTCGTACTCCGCCCAAGTGAACGCGCCGGGGACGTAGACGAGCTTCAGCCGCGGGTCGGCGCGCAGGCCCTCGTCCACGAAGACCCGCTGGTAGAGCGCGAGCAGCCGGCCCCAAACGCACTCGTCCCAGAGGGGCAGGTGGTACTGCCCGTCGTAGTCGGGGCCGAGCGGCTCCACGCCGCACTGGTCCGCCACCCATTCGGGCGCCCACCGCGACCCGCTGGCGAAGATGCGGACCCAGAAGGGCCGCCGGTCCGCCAGTTGCCGGCTCAGCGGCGGGAAGTCCATGTCCTGGGCGGAGCCCGCGGTGCGGGTGTCCAGCGTTCCCGGGCCGTCCGGCTGGAGCTGGCGCCAGCTCAGGTCCAGGCTGCGCGTGCCGACGCCGAACCGCGGGGCGGCCGTCTCGGAGAACAGCCCCGAGTTCGCCGACGGACGGACCCAGCCCGGCAGCGTCCAGTCGTCGCCCGGCCGCACCCGCACGCTGCCGGCCACGGCGGTCGTGGGCCCGGCGCCCGCCACCGCCGACAGGACCACCAGTCCGGCGAGAACCGCCACGATCCGTTTCACGACCCGCTGCCCGCCCCTCGTCCTTCTCTGTCTCCGCGTGCGCGTTTCCGTTCGGAAACCATGCTCATCCTTCGGGTCTGAGCATGGAAGGGCAATTCGTGACCGGACCACCGGTCGCGCCGCCGCGTCGTTTCGGAGGGGCCCTGGCGGTCCCGCCGCTAGCGCCGCCCGGCGGTCGACCTGGCCGATCATTTCGCGTCCCCGGGTATCGGGGGGACCGAAAAACCGATCCCTGTCCCTGCCGCGTCTCATGGACGTGCCCTGCCGGGCGCTTCGGGAGACGGCGCCACGGCCGGCCAGGCGGACGGGAGCGAGCTTGCGAGACCGACCGGCGAGACGGCGGCGCCTGTGGGGGCGGCCCCGTTCCCTGGCCGTGCATCGGGTCCCGGCCGCGGCGGGGCTGACCGTCGGCCTCGGCACCTATGCCGGATTCGCCGCCCAGGTCCCGCCGTCCGCAGGAGCGGGTCCCCTCGCGCTCGGCTTGTTCAGCTCCCTCGTCACGGGCGGCGGCACGTACCTTGGGCTCCTGCACGAACGGACGCGGCGGCTGCCACCGGCCAGGGAGCCCGGCGAACCCGCCCCGCCCCGGCGCACGGTGGCGGTGTCCTACCATCCGGCCGACTCGGCGTACGCGGAGTGGGTGGCTGCCGCCGTCTCCCTCGCCACTCCCGCGCATGTCGAGATGCGCCCGTGGGGTTCGCCGCCCGCTGCTCCAGCCGGGGAGACCTGGGAACTGGTCGTTCATTCCTCCACGAGCGAGATCGCCCAGCGCGGGGACGAGTCCCGGAGTGACGGCCGGGACGGCGCACGACGGATCGAGGTCCGGGTCGACTCCTGCGCGGGCGACGCGGAGGCGGACGCCATCGACATCGAAGGCATGGCGGAGAGCGCGGCGTGCGCGGTCATCGTCCGCGGGCTCGCCGCCCGCGGCGCCCTCGACGCCGCCGCCCCGGCTCCCGGACCGGACCGGCGCCCCTCCCGGCACGGGGTGCGCTTCCCCGGCGACGGCCCCCGCGTCAGCAACCTCCCTCCGCCCGACCCGGGCTTCGTCGACCGCGACGAGCTGACGCGCCGCGTGCGGGCCGCCCTGACCCGCGGGCACGCGCCCGACGGCGCGACCGCCGTCGCCCTGTGGGGCCTCGGCGGCGTGGGGAAGACGGCCCTGGCCGCGGAGTACGCCCACCGCTACGGCGGGTGCTACGACATCGTGTGGTGGCTGAACGCCGAGAGCGCGGTCGAACTGCGGCACGGGCTGCTCGGGCTGGCGGCGGCGCTCGGCGTCCGCGAGCAGCCCGACGCGGACCGGGTCGTCGCCGAACTGTGGCGGACGCTGCGCGGCGACGACCGCTGGCTGCTGGTCTACGACAACGCCGACGCCGACGCCGCGCCCGGCGCCGGAGGGAGCCCGGTCCAGCACTGGCCCGCCGGCCGCGCCGGGCATGTCGTGTTCACCTCCGCGCGGTCGGACTGGGGCGGGCTGATCGATCCCGGCGGCCGCGTCGAGGTGCGTCCCATGGCACCCGCGACGGCGGAGCGGTTCCTGCGCGAGGGGACCGGCGACGACGACCCCGAGGCGGCCCGCGAGATCGCCCGGGTGCTCGGCGGTCTGCCGCTCGCCCTCGCGCACGCCGCGGCCTACTGCCGGCAGGCCGCCGTGCCGCTGCGCACCTACCGGCGGCTGCTGGACGACTCGCTCGGCCGGGTGCTGTCGCGCTTCCGGCCCGACGACCGGGTCCAGCCCGTGTCCATGACCTGGAACCTGCTGCTCGCCCGGGCGGGGGAGCAGCTGCCGGCGGCGCTCGATCTGATGCGCCTGTGGGCGATGCTCGCCCCCGTCGGGATCCCCCGCGACCTGCTCGACCCGGCGGTGCCGCTGCCCGGCGGGCTGGCGCACCTGGCGGACGACCTCGTCGAGCACGACCTGGCCGTGCAGCGGCTGGCGCGGTACTCCCTGGTCACCGCGGAGGCGGGTCGGCTGCACGTCCACCGCCTCGTGCAGACCGCCGTCCGGCTGGACACCGAATCCGCCGAAGAGTGGCTGGAGGCCGCCGTGGCGCTGCTCGAACGGCGGTTCCCCCGCGACGTCGCGGACAGCGGCCGGTGGGGGACGTGCGCGGAGCTCCTGCCCCACGTCCTGGCCGTCCAGGCCCGCCATCGGGAGCAGGGCGACGGGGAAGACCGCCCGCCGTCCAGGACGGAGAGAGCGCTCGGCGACCTGCTCCACCGCGCCGGGTCCTACCTGATCGAACGAGCCGGCTACGCCGAGGCGCGCGAGCCGTTGGAAACGGCCCTGGCGCTGCGTGAACGCGCGTACGGACGCGGCAGCCCCCAGTGGGCGGAGACGAAGCTCCGCCAGGGCGTCCTGCTGTACAGGCTCGCGGACCTCGCCGCCGCCCGGACGGCCATGGACACGGCTCTGCGCGTCCGGGCGGAGACGGCGGGCCCCGACGATCCGGCGCTCTTCCCGTTCCTGGTGTGGCGGTGCCGCCTGCTGATCGAGTTCTCCGAGCTGGGGGAGGCCCGCCGCGCCGCCGGAGCCGCCGCGAACCTGGCGCGCGGCTACGGCGACGAGCACTTCGAGATCATGGAGCAGCACAGGGCCGAGGCCACCGCGCTGTGCGCGCTGGGCGACCACGCCGCCGCCGAGCGGCTGCTGCGGCGCGTCGCCCGGGCGTTCCGGGAGAGCCTGGGCGAGCATCCCACGACGGTCGCCGCCGAAACCCTGCACGCGACGGCGCTCGCCCGCCTGGGCGAGACCGGCACCGCGGACGCGATCCTGCGGAGGGGCCGCGAGCTGTACGAGCGCCTCTACGGTCCCGGCCATCCCTACGTCGCCGAGGTGCTCGCCAGGCACGGGCCCGTCCTCGCCGCGATGGGCGACGCGGACGCCGCCGCAGGCGCCCTGGTCAGAGCGCGGCGCATCTACGAGGAGCGGTACGGGCCGGAGCACCCCAGGCTGATCCCGCTCCTCACCGGCCTGGCCGAACTCTCCGGCCGCCCGGACGAGGCCACCGAGCTCAGAGAACGCGCCGACCGCATCCGGCGGCGCCTGTGACGACGCCTGGGAGGAACCATCAACGTCACCGAATTCGCGGACACCTTCCTGACCACCCACATCAGGGCCCAGCTCACGCTGGACGGCGAGTCCGGGTTCGCCGTCGAGGAGTACTTCGGCTCCTCGCGCGACGTGCTCGGCGACCTGTTCACCGTCTGGTACGCCGGTCCCGGCGGCCGCCAGGCGGAGTGGCGCGACCCCGGGGCGGAGCCGCTGCGCGTTCGTGACGCCGCGCGCGGCACGGTCCTTTGGGAGCGCGACCGGCGGCGGAAGCTCGACGACTTCGGGACGCTTTTCCGCGCCCAGACCGAGCCCGTCCAGCTCGTCCTTCCGGTGCTGCGCGCGGAGTCCGGCCGGAGGCTGCTCCTGGACGGCACGCACCGCGCGGTCGCCGCCTACGGTGCCGACGCGCCGGTCACCCTGTTCGTCTTCGCGCTGCGGGGCCCGGCGGGCCCGGAGATGCTGCCCGACCTCGTCCACCACCTCTGACACTGCGGGCCGCTCGGAGGCGGGCCCGCAGTGTCAGAGCGGATCAGGGATAAGCGACCACGTTGGCCGGGACCGTGCCGGCGCCGGACGCCTCCGGGCCCGTGTCGTTGACGACGTGCCGGATGACCCCGTTGCCGCCCAGCGAGACCGTGAGCAGGTCGTGGAACCGCACGCCCGGCCGGTCCGGGACCTCGAAGCCGCGCGCCGCCACGATCGACGGGTCGACGTTGAAGTAGCAGTAGCTGCCAAGCCCCCAGCCCTCGTGCGCGGTGACGGAGTCCGCGACCTTGTAGGCGGCGTAGCCGCCGGGGGAGTCGCTCCGCCAGGCGGACTGGTTCGGCGGGTCGTACGGCATCTCGTTCTGGAAGAAGACCGTTCTGCCGCGCTCGCCGTTCCAGACGAGCTGGTACTTCTGGTAGTGCTCGACGAACAGCCCGTAGGCGGTGACGTCGTCGCCGTTGACGACCACGCCGTTGGCGGCGGTGTTGACCGTCCAGCCGACGCCGCTCCCGTGGTCGGCGCGCCACGCCCAGATGTGGTCGAGCAGGGCGTCGTCGCTGTTCACCACCAGGCTCGTGGCCGCCTTCCCCGGCCCGGCGCCGCCGATCCTGAAGAAGACGTCCTGCACCGAGGCGGGGTCGCTGGAGTGGTCGGCGCCCGCGCCGTCGGGGCCGAGCCGGAGCAGCACCGGCGATTCGGCCGTCCCGGCGTCGAACAGCATCCCGGCCAGCCTGACGCCGTCGACGTCGGCCACGCTCATCGCCGCCGCGCCGCTGTCGGGGACGAGGGTCGGGTACCCGATGCCGAGCACCACCGTGTCCGGACGCGTGACGTTGATCGTCTGCCCCAGGTGGTAGACGCCGGGGGTGAGCAGCAGGTTGAGGCCCTGCCCCAGCGCGGCGTTGATGGTGGCGGCCGAGTCGCCCGGCCTGGCCACGTAGAACCGCGACAGCGGGATGGACGAGCCGGGCGTGGAGCCGCCTGCCCAGGTCGTCCCGCGCGAGTCGCGCCGCAGCGCCGGGACGAAGACGCTGTACGCCCCGGACGCGTCGACGTACAGGTAGGGCTTCTCCCTGGTCACGGGGCTGGTGTTCAGGGTGGTGTAGGGCGGGTTCGGGAAGCTCTGGGCGGGCGCCCCCTCGACGCCGGAGAACACCATGTTCCACACGCCGTTGAGGTTGCCGCCGATCCGGCTGTCGCGCGTCAGCCACTGCTGCTGCGAGTACGGCTGCACCTGTCCGTCCACCTTGGAGTCGGCGATGTAGCCGCCGCTGGCCCACCCGTAGCCGGTGGGGGCGAGGTTCAGGTCGCCGCGCACGTGGATGCGCCGGAACGGCGCGGCCTGCGCCACCGCCCACCGGTCCGACCCGCCGGACGGCGTGATCGACAGGTTCTCGGCGGACCGCCAGAAGTTCTGCGTGGCGTTGCCGCCGAACCAGCCCGCGTCCACGGTGACGCCGCCGTTGACGGTGACGTCGTCGGGATCGCGGCCGAGGCCGGCGATGGAGGTGTAGAAGCCGATGCGGGCGTTGACGTTGTAGCCGCCCGGCTTGAACAGCAGCGCGTACCGGGCCGTCCCGAACTGGTTGCTCTCCTGCTCGCGGAAGACCGCGTCGATCCGGCTCTGGACGTCGGACGCGCTCATGGACGGGTCGAACACCAGGACGTTGGGCCCGAGGTCGCCCCCGCCGGGGAGCGTGCCGTCGCCGGAGCCGGTGTGCACGGCAAGCCCGAACAGCGAGTATCCCCACTGCGTGGCGCGGGCCGTGCCGTACACGCGGACGTAGCGGCCCTTGCCGGCGACATTGACCGTCTGGGTTCCGCCGGTGCCGTTCGCGGTGGAGTAGATCGAGGTCCAGCCGGTGGCGTTGTCGGATACCTCGATCTGGAAGGCCGTGGCGTAGGCGCTCTCCCAGGCGAGGACGATCTGGCAGACGTCCTGGACGGTGCCGAGGTCGACCTGGAGCCATTGCGGATCGCCGAAGGCGCTCGACCAGCGGGTCGCGGGATCGCCGTCGACGGCGGCGGAGGCGGGGAAGGACGCGTTCTCGGTGGAAGAGGCGGTCGCGGGCCGGTTCAGCGCCGCGTCCGACGAGCCGCAGGCCGCCGCTGCGGCACGTCCGGCCGGTGCGGGAACGGCGAGCGCGACGGCGAGCAGCAGGGTGAAGACGGCGGCCGGCCAGGCTCTCCTGGACGGCTCTCGGGGTGGGACGGGATGCATGCGCATCTCCTTCGCGTGGGGGGTGAGCGGGGGCCCTCAGAGCACGCGCGTTATTTCACATCATGATTTAAGGTCGAAATTATGCACCGGTCAAGAGCCCTTTTTGTCTCGGTTTGACCCTGGGTCCTGACAACCGGCGCGCCGCCCCGGACGCTCCGGCCCCGGTGCCTGTGGAACGTTCCGGGCCCTCGACAGCGACCGCTGACTTCACTGGGCCCCTGACCGGATCCGCGCACGTCAGAGAAGTGAATGACGGACTTCGCGCAGGTTTCCGCCGGGGTGATGACGGATGTCGAGCAGCGGTGTTACGTTCCACCGCGTGACATCGAGCATCCGACGGGCGCAGATCGTGTCGTCCCTGCGTGCCAAGGGCGCCGCCTCCGTGCGGGAGCTGGCCGAGACCCTCCAGGTCAGCGAGTCCACGATCCGCCGCGACCTCGACGTGCTCGACCGCAACGGCGAGCTGCTGCGCACCTACGGGGGAGCGGCGCTCTCCCCGCGCCCGGCGGCGCCGGAGATCTCGTTCGCGGCGTCGGCCGAGCACGACAGCGCCGAGAAGGCGGCGGTCGCGGAACGGGCGGCGGAGCTGGTGGAGGACGACATGGTCGTGGTCCTCGACATCGGCACCAGCACCCGGCTCCTCGCCCGGCACCTGCGCGGGCGTCCCGTCACCGTCATCACCGCCAACCTGGCCGTGCTGGACGAACTGCGCGACGACGACGCCGTCCGGCTGTGCCTGCTCGGCGGCGTCGTGCGGCGCAACTACCTCTCGCTCGTCGGCTCGCTCACCGAGACCGCGCTCCGCCAGGTCCGTGCCGACCTGGTGTTCCTGAGCTGCACCGGGGTGCGGCCCGACGGCCACGTCATGGACGACATGGAGGTCGAGACGCCGATCAAGCAGGCGATGCTGGAATCGGCGGACCGGGTGGTGCTGGTCGCCTCCGAGGCGAAGTTCCCCGGCACCGGCTCGCTGCGGGTGTGCTCGCTCGACCGCGTCGACGCACTGGTCACGACGGCCGGGGCCGACCCCCGGACTCTGGAGGTCTGCCGGGAGGCGGGCGGAAAGGTGTACATCGCATGAAGCTGGCCATTCTCGGCGGTGGCGGGTTCCGGGTGCCCTACGTGTACCAGGCCCTGCTGCGCGACCCAGGCTCCCCGCGCATCGAGGAGGTCTGGCTGCAGGACTCCGACGCCGGCCGGCTGGCGGGGATGGCGGAGGTCCTCGCGGCCCTCGCCGGCGGAGCCGAGGACGCGCCGCGCGTCTTCACCAGCACCGGGCTCGACGAGGCGCTGGAAGGCGCCGACTTCGTCTTCGCCGCCGTCCGGGTGGGCGGCCTGCGGGGGCGGGTGTGCGACGAGCGCGTGGCGCTGGACCTGAACGTGCTCGGCCAGGAGACCACCGGCCCCGGCGGCATCGCCTACGGGCTGCGCACCATCCCCGTGATGCTCGACATCGCGCATCGCGTGAAGGCGCTCGCGCCGGACGCCTACGTCATCAACTTCACCAACCCCGCCGGGATGATCACCGAGGCGATGCAGGGCGTCCTCGGCGACCGGGTGCTCGGGATCTGCGACACCCCGTCCGGCCTCGGCATGCGGGTGGCCGCCGCGCTCGGCCTGGACCCGGACCGGATCCGGCTCGACTACGTCGGCCTGAACCACCTCGGCTGGATGCGCCGCGTCCTGCACGACGGCGAGGACGTCCTGCCCCGCCTGCTGGCCGACGACGACCTGCTCGGGAACCTGGAGGAGGGCGTCGTCTTCGGCCGCGAATGGCTGCGCGACCTCGGCCTCATCCCCAACGAGTACCTGTACTACTACTACTTCAACCGGGAGGCGGTCCGCGCCACCCTGGACGCGCCGCAGACGCGCGGCGAGTTCCTGCTCAAGCAGCAGGAGGCGTTCTACGAGCGGATCGCGGCGGCGTCCGGCGGCGCGGCCATGGAGCTGTGGCGCGAGACGGTCGCCTCCCGCAGCGCGAGCTACATGGCCGAGATGAAGGGCGCCCGGACCGGCGAGGCGCTCGACGACCACTCCGGCATCGACCCCGCCGAGGAGGGCTACGCCAGGGTCGCGCTGAACGTGATGGCCGCGATCAGCCGCGACGAGCCCGCCAGCATGATCCTCAACGTGCGGAACGGTGAGACCGTCACCGCGCTGCCCCCGGACGCGGTCGTCGAGGTGCCCGTCACCGTCGACGCCCGCGGCGTGCACCCGCTTCCCCTCGACCAGCCCGACCTCCACCAGGCCGGGCTCATGCAGCAGGTCAAGGCCGTCGAGCGGCTGACCGTCGGCGCGGCCGTGACCGGTTCGCGGACCGAGGCCGCCAAGGCCTTCGCCCTGCACCCCCTGGTCGACTCGGCGCGGATCGGCCGGCAGCTGCTCGACGGCTACATCGACCGGATCCCCGAGGTCGCCGCCGTCTTCTCCCGTGAGGAGTCGTCATGACAGTGGAAATCCTGGACGGGAGCCCGCCCGTGGACCGTCCCGCGACCGGCGAGGCCGCGGCCCCCGGGCAGCCGCCCGAGCCCTCCCTGGCCGACCCGTGCACCGAGCGCGTCCCGGCGGGCGAGCTGCTGCGCGGCGGGGACGACCCCGGCCCGGCGCCCGGGCTGGACGTCTTCCTGAGCGGCCAGGTCTTCATGGACATGATCTTCACCGGGCTGCCGGGGCTGCCGCCGCCCGGGACCGAGATGTTCACCGAGGGGCTCGGCTCGGCGCCCGGCGGCGCCGCCAACATCGCGGTGGCGATGAGCCGGCTCGGCCTGCGGGTCGGGCTCGCGGCCCCGTTCGGCGACGACATGTTCGGCTCCTACCTGTGGCGGACGCTCGCCGAGCAGGAGGGCATCGACCTCGGGCACTCCCGCCGCATCAAGGGCTGGCCCACCCCGGTCACGGTGTCGCTCGCCTACGACTCCGACCGCAGCATGGTCACCTACGCCAGGCCCCTGCCGGACCTCGATCCCGGCGAGACGGGCGACGCGGAGGCGGTGCTCGGCTCCCCGCCGCCGGCCGCGCGCGCCTGCTTCGTCGACATCGAGCATCCGGTGCCGGGCTGGGCGAAGGAGATGCGCCGGGCGGGCGCCGCGGTGTTCGCCGACATCGGCTGGGACGCCACCGAGACGTGGTCCAGCGAGGTCCTCGACCGGCTGGAGCACGTGGACGTGTTCCTGCCCAACGCCGTCGAGGCCATGGCCTACACCCGCACGACCACCCCGGAGGACGCGGCCCGCGCCCTTTCCGGGCGGGTCCCGGTCGTCGTCGTCAAGCGCGGCGGCGCGGGCGCCATCGCGATCGACTCGGCGACCGGCGAGGTCGCCGAGACCGACGCCCTGCCGGTGCGGCCGCTCGACGCGACCGGAGCGGGCGACGTGTTCGGCGCCGGGTTCCTGTTCGGGACGCTCGCCGGCCTCCCGCTCGCGGAGCGGCTGCGGTTCGCCAACCTGTGCGCGGGCCTGTCGGTCCGGCACCGCAGCGGCTCGCTCGGCGCACCGTGCTGGGGGGAGATCGCCGCGTTCGGCGAGTCCGGCGAGGTGCCCGAGTCCGCCCTCGAACCGTACGCCTTCGTCGTCGACTTCATCCCCGACTCGGCGACCGACACGGTCGTCCGGGCCGAACCCACCCTCCGGGCCGACCACTAGCGCGCCGTCCCCGACCGACGCGGACGCAGCAGGACAGAAAGCAATAGGGAGCCGTAGCAATGCCGACACTGACGAGGCGAGGAGCGGCCGCGGCGGCCGCGGCCCTCGCGACCCTGCTCGCGGCGGCGTGCGCCCCGGGCTCGTCCGGCGACAAGCCGGAGAGCAAGGCGCCCGCCGCGGTGAGCACCGACGTGGCCAAGGCCGGGAACGTGACCCTCACCGTCTGGGACCAGGAGGTCCAGGGCGGGCAGAAGAAGCAGATCGAGGAGCTGAACAAGCGCTTCGAGGCCAAGTACCCCAACGTGAAGATCAAGCGGGTGTCGCGGTCGTTCAGCGACCTGCAGAAGACGCTCCGGCTCGCGCTGTCGGGCGGCAGCCCGCCCGACGTCGTCGAGGCCAACCAGGGCTACGCGTCCATGGCGCAGTACGTCAAGGCCGGGATGCTCCTCCCGCTCGACTCCTACGACCAGGTCTACGGGTGGCGCAAGCGCTACCCCAAGGGCCTGACCGACCTGAACAGCGTCACCCAGGACGGCAAGCTCATCGGGTCCGGCAACCTGTACGGCGTCTCGCTGAACGGCGAGATCGTCGGGCTCTACTACAACAAGGAGAAGCTCGCCAAGCTCGGCGTCCAGCCGCCGAAGAGCTGGGCGGAGTTCGACCAGGCCCTCGCCACGGCCAAGGGCAAGGGCGAGGTCCCGATCGCGTTCGGCAACCTGGAGAAGCTGCCCGCGATGCAGCTGTACGGCATCCTCCAGGACGGCGTCGCCGACAAGGAGGCCGTCCGCAAGCTCGTGTTCGGCAGCGGCGGCTCCTGGACGGACGCCCCGAACGTCCAGGCGGCGCAGAAGCTCGGCGACTGGTCGAAGAAGGGCTACTTCACCAAGGACGCCAACGCCGTCAAGTGGGACGACACCCCCGTCAACTTCGCCAAGGGCGACGGCGTGTTCATGTTCGGCGGCACCTGGTGGGCCTCCGAGCTCAACGACAAGATGAAGGACAAGGTCGGCTTCATGCTGCCGCCCCCGGCGCAGGCCGGGTCGCCGTCGGCGACGATGGGCGGCGAGAGCCTGCCCTGGTCGATCACGTCCAAGAGCAAGAACCCGGACGTCGCCGCCGCCTACATCAACTTCATCACCTCCCCGGAGGCGATGGACGTCTCGGTCGAGACCGGCAACCTGCCGGCGCTCGCCGCGCCCTCCAAGCAGCCGGCCGGGCCGCTGCTGAAGGAGGTCGCGACGGCGTGGGGCGAGCTGAGCAAGAACGACGGCATCACCCCGTACCTCGACTACGCGACGCCGACCTTCGCCGACGCGTTCGGCGGTCCGCTGCAGGAGCTCGTCGCCGGGCGCAAGCCGGCCGACGAGGTCATGAAGGCGGCCCAGGACGACTACTCCGCCTTCCAGAAGAAGAAGTAGGGATCGGCCTTACCCGCCCCCGGCCGCGCCTCGCCTGCGGCGCGGCCGGGGAGCGGGACGGCGCCGGACGCACGACCAAGGAGCCCGCACATGACGACCGTCGCGCGGCGTAAGACCCCCAAGTCCAGGCGCGAGGCATCGGCCCCGCGCGCGGCACGGCGGCAGGGACGCGCCCTCTCCGGGGCCCCCGGGGAGCCCGGCCGGATCGGCTGGCTCTACGCCCTGCCCGCCCTGCTGGTCTACGGCGCGTTCCTGCTGTGGCCGCTGGCGCGGGGGGCGCAGTTCTCCCTCTACCACTGGGACGGCCTGGGCGAGGCGACGTGGGCGGGGTTCTCCAACTACACCGCCACATGGACCGACCCGTCGCTGCGCGGCGCGTTCGGGCACCTGCTCGTCCTCATCCTGTTCTACTCGGTGCTGCCGTGCTGCATCGCGTTCGTGCTGGTCGCGGCCATGTCGCGGACGAAGGTCCGCGGCCTGACGTTCTTCCGGACGGTGCTGTTCCTGCCGCAGGTCGTCGCGATGGTGGCGGTGGCCGTGGCATGGCAGTGGGTGTACTCCGCGGACGGGCCGGTCAACACGGTCCTCGGCTGGCTGCACGCCGTCGGCCTGCCGGACTGGCGGCGCGGCTGGTTCGGCGACTTCACCTTCGCCCTGCCCGCGGTCGGGGCCGTCGGGACGTGGGTGGGGATCGGCCTGGCGATGGTGCTGTTCCTCGCCGGGGTGCAGAAGATCCCGCGGGAGCTGTACGAGGCCGCGCGGATCGACGGCGCCGGGGCCGTCCGCGAGTTCTTCGCCGTCACCCTGCCCGGGCTGCGGCGCGAGCTGGCGGTGGCGCTCACGCTGACGACCATCATGGCGATCCGCAACTTCGACCTCATCTACATGGCCACCGCCGGAGGGCCGGGCGACGCGACGAAGGTCCCCGCCTACGAGGTCTACAACCGCACGTTCAACACCGGCGAGGTCGGCCTCGGCTGCGCGATCGGCGTCACGCTGGCGGTGCTGGCGTTCGCCGTCACGGCCGGCGTCCGGCGGCTCGTGGAAGGGAAGGACGCATGAACGTCCGGGCGGAACGGTTCGTCAACCACGCGATCCTCGTCGTCTTCTCGGTCATCGCGGTGTTCCCGATGGTCGGGGTCGTCGCGCAGGCCCTCCAGCTGCCGCACGCGGACCTGTCCACGTTCGGCACGGCCTGGCGCGAGGGCCATTTCGCCACCTACCTGCGCAACAGCGTCATCGTCACCGTCGTCACCGTCGTCACGGCCGCGGTGCTGTCGATCATGGCGGGCTACGCGCTCGGCACCATGCGGTTCCGCGGCTCCGGCGTGCTGTTCCTGGTGTTCGTGGCCGGGCTGACGATCCCGACCGAGGCCATCGTCGTCCCGCTGTACTTCGACCTGAGGTCGGCCGGGCTCGACAACACCTACGCCGGGCTCATCCTCCCGCAGGTGGCCATGTCGGTGGCGTTCGGCACGTTCTGGATGCGCGCCTACTTCCGCAGCGTCCCCCGGTCGCTGCTGGAGGCGGCGCGCCTCGACGGAGCGTCCGGCTGGACGACGCTGTGGCGCGTGCTCGTGCCGGTCGGCCGCCCGGCCATCCTCACCATGGTGCTGCTGACCACCATGTGGACCTGGAACGAGTTCCTGCTCCCGCTGGTGATCGTCAACTCGGACGAGGGGCTGCGCACCGCGCCGCTCGGGCTGTCCTTCTTCCAGGGCACCCACAAGACCGACTACTCACTGCTCATGGCGGGCGCGCTGATCATCGCCGCGCCCATCGTGATCGTTTATGTCTTCCTGCAGCGCCAGTTCATCGCAGGAATGCTCTCGGGGGCCGTCAAGGAGTAGGGAAAGAACAGGAGAGTTCATGCGAAGACTCGCCCTACCCGCAGTCCTGTCCGCCGCGCTCGCGGCCATGTCCGTCGCCTTCGCGGGCCCGCCCGCGCAGGCGGCCGGCCCGGGCGGGTCCGGTTCCGCCGACGGCCGGCTCGACGTCCTGTTCGTCGGGGCGCACCCCGACGACGAGGCCGGCGCACTGTCGACGCTCGGACAGTGGAACGAGTACGACAAGGCGAAGATCGGCGTCCTCACCGTCACCCGCGGCGAGGGCGGCGGCAACGCCTCCGGCACCGAGGAGGGCCCGGCACTCGGGCTGCTCCGCGAGAACGAGGAGCGGCGCGCCGTCGGCAAGGCCGGCGTCAACGACATCCACTACCTGGACAAGGTCGACTTCTACTACACGGTGAGCACGCCGCTCACCGCCGAGACCTGGGACCACGACAAGACCCTGGAGAAGGTCGTCCGGCTCGTCCGCGAGACGCGGCCGAAGGTGATCGTCACCATGGTCCCCGCCCCGCTTCCGGGCCAGCACGGCAACCACCAGCAGGCCGCGCGGCTCGCGACCGAGGCCTACTTCGCCGCCGCCGACCCGAAGGCCTACCCCGCGCAGCTCGGCGGCGAGGGGCTGAGCACCTGGGCGCCGGGACGCCTGTTCCAGACCGGCGGCGCGTCGGGGCCCGTCGGCTCCGGCTGCGCCGCCAAGGGGACGCCGTCCGCCGCGGCGTCGCTCGCCTACGGGGTGTGGGGAGGACGCGCGTCCGCCCGCAACGGCGGCAAGACGTGGGCGCAGGTCGAGCGCGAGGCCCAGCGGACGTACGTCAGCCAGGGCTGGGGCGGGTTCCCGGACGTCCCGTCCGATCCGGCCCAGATCGGCTGCGACTACTTCCGGCAGATCCACAGCCGGGTCCCGTTCACGCTCGGCAACACCGACCCGTCCGCGATGCTCGAAGGCGCGGTGGTGCCCGCGAAGGGCGGCCTCCCGCTCGGCAGCCGGTTCTGGCTGACGACGGACGCGTTCGGCGTGACCGCGGGACGCGCCTTCAAGGTGACCGCGCACGCGAGCTCGCCCGAGCGGCTCCGGGCGGCGAAGGCGTCGCTCGCGGTCCCCACGGGTTGGAACGTGACAGGTTCCGGTGACCTGGGGACGGTCGGCGGAGCCGAGCGCACCGCGACCTTCACCGTCACGCCCCCGGCCGGCGTCAAGGCCGGGCGCGCGCAGCTCTCGGCGACGCTGGCCGGCGGCTCGGCCACCGGCCAGACGGCCACGTCCGTGGAGGTCCAGCCCGCCGTCACCGGCGTCCTGGAACCGCTGCCCCGCGTCTCGGACTTCGACACCTGGGCGGGCAGGACGGGCGTCCCCGCACTGACGGGGCAGGTGAAGCGGGTGCTCACGCTGGCGTCCGGCGCGTCCCGGCAGGTGCGCGTGGACCTGTCCAACACGACCGCCTCGGCGCAGTCCGGCACGGTCAGGCTGACCCTGCCCGCGGGCTTCACCGCCGACGCCGCGTCCAAGCCCTACTCCCTCGACGCGGGCAAGACGGGCTCGGCCACCTTCACCGTCACCAACACCGACACGTCGCTGCCCACCTCCAACCAGGGCGGGACCGACGGCGACTACGACCTGACCATCACCACGACCTCCTCCTCGGGCGACGCCGACGTGCAGAACGGCGCCCTGGAACTGGTCCCGACGGCCGAACTGCCGAAGGCGTCCACCGCGCCCGCGGTCGACGGCAAGGAGTCGCCCGGCGAGTACCCGGGGCCCGAGCTGAACCTGTCCCGGCGCTGGGAGGGGACGGCCTGCGAGTCCGCCGACGACTGCTCGGCCACCGGCAAGGTCACCTGGACCGACAAGGCGCTGCACGTGCTGGTCAAGGTCCGCGACGACAAGCAGGGCACGGTGCTCGGCGCCGACGACTGCAAGCGGCACTGGCGCACCGACTCGGTCGAGATCGGGATCGACCCGCGCGGCGACTCCGAGAACACCTCCACCACGTTCAAGACCGGCATCTTCCCGAAGATGTCGGACGGGAAGCCGTGCTTCGAACGCGACGCTGACGCGCGCCAGGGCCCCGGCGAGGAGACCGCGCCCGGCATGCGGGTCGCCTCGACGGTCGCCGACCCCTACGACGGGTACGTCGTCGAGGCGGAGATCCCGTTCACCGCGCTGCCGACCGCGGTGGACCCGCGGCGCATGGGCCTGAACGTCTTCGTCTACGACTCCGACACCCAGGACAAGACCGGGCAGACCCGGATCGGCTGGTCGACCTGGAACGGCGTCCAGGGCGACCCGTACCGGTGGGGCCTGGTGTCCCTGCCCGGCCACACCCCGCCCTCGGGCATGCCGACCACGCCCCCGCCGCCGGTCATGCCGACCGACGCGACGCGGTCGGTGAACGCGCCTGAGTCGATCATCCAGGCCGTGCGCACGGGCGTCCCGCTCGCCGCCGGTCCCGCGGCGCCGCGCTCGGACACGGCGAAGATCGTGGGACGGCCGGCGGTCTCCGGCGGCTCGACCACCGTCAGGCTCCTGGCGACCGGGCCGGGCACCGCGCACGTCCACGTGTGGGACGGCAAGCTGCTCGGCACCAAGGAGGTCCGGATCCGCGGCGCGGGCACCACCACCGTGACCGTGCCGGGCGCGACCGGCACCCTCACGGTGGCCTTCGAGGCGGCGAAGGGAGGAACGGCGAGCGGCGCCGTCCGCCTGGGCGGCTGATCATGCCCCGCCGGGCCGGGGGAGCGGACGCGCCCCCCGGCCCGGCGGCATGCCGGACGGAATCCGGGCCGCGTTGAACTCCGTCCCGCCGGGGCGCGTATCCCCACGCGTAGATCGACACCCCGGAACCGGGAGGGTTCATGAGGCGCCGGAAGAGCGTGAGGAACAGTCGGCTGCGCACCGCGGTCGCGACGACCGCGGTGGCGGCCGGATCCGCCGGGCTCCTGGCCGGCTCGCTGTACGTCGTGCACGCCGAGGGACGGTCCGGCGGCCAGGAGGCCAGGCTCGCGGGCGACGCCCGCGCCGGGCGGCCCGCCACCGGGCAGGCAGCCGCGAAGGCCGCCCGGATCGCCGGCCGTCTCGGCGACCGCACGACCGGCGCCTACGTCGACCCGTCGGGACGCCCCGTCGTCACGGTCACGAACGCCACCGACGCCGCTGCGGTACGCGCCGCGGGGGCCGTCCCGAAGATGGCGGAGCGCAGCCCGGCGGCCCTCAGGAGAGTGACCGGCGCCCTGCGCAGCGCGTTCTCGGACATCCCCGGCACCGGATGGGCCGTGGATCCCGCGACGTCCAAGGTCACGGTGTGGACGGACGACACGGTCACCGGCGCGCGGATGGCCGCCGTCCAGCGCACCGCGCGCCGGATGGGGGCGGCGGTCCGGATGGTCCGCATCCCGGGCAGCCTGCACACGCTCGCCCTCGGCGGCGACGCGATCTTCGGCCAGGGGGCGCGCTGCTCGCTCGGCTTCAACGTCGAGCGCGGCGGGCAGGACTTCTTCCTCACCGCCGGGCACTGCGGCAACGAGGTGCGGACCTGGGCCGCCGACCAGCAGGGCGCCGAGACGCTCGGAACGACGGTGGACAGCGACTTCCCCGGCAACGACTTCGCGCTCGTCGAGACCGAGCAGGGCGCCGCGGGCCAGAGCGCGGTCGACCTCTACAACGGCCGGGCGCAGCCGATCACCGAGGCCGGCGAGGCCGTGGTCGGCCAGCGCGTGTTCCGCAGCGGCAGCACGACCGGCGTCCACTCCGGCAGCGTCACCGCTACGGGCGCCACCGTGAACTTCGCGGAGGGAACGGTCACCGGCATGATCCAGACGACGGTGTGCGCGGAGCCGGGCGACAGCGGAGGCCCCCTGTTCGCCGGCGGCACCGCGCTCGGCCTCACCTCCGGAGGCTCCGGCGACTGCCGGACCGGCGGCGTCACCTTCTTCCAGCCCGTCACCGAGGCCCTCCAGGTCTTCGGGGCCCGGATCGGTTGACGGCATCGGCGAAGAATCCCGGGCCGGATCCGGCCCGGGATTCTTCGCCGATGCCATTGACGCGGATTAACGGACGGGCGGACGATTTCCTCCTACATATGGGGGGAATTCATGAGGCGCGCCATTCTTGTTGTGCTGGCGTCCGCCGCGCTCGTGCCGCTCGGCGCCTGCGGGACGGAAAAGGCCCCGGTCGAGGCGGGTCCGTCGAAAGCCGTGGCGAACACGTCCCCGTCCACCGGTGCGAGCGCGAGCTCTCCGGCCACTCCGACGGCGGTGAAACGCACGGTCACGGAAACGCGGAAGATCCCGTTCAGGACGAGAAAGGTGAACGACGCGTCCCTCGCCAAAGGCGCGACCAAGGTGCGCACTCGCGGGGCCGCCGGACTCAGGACCCTCATCTATGAGGTCACCGTCGCCAATGGCGTGGAGACGGATCGGAAACTGATCCGCGCGGTGGTCACCAGGCGCGCGGTCACCCGCGTCATCGCGGTGGGCACGAAGCAGGCACGGCGGTGCGACCCCAACTACACCGGCGCGTGCGTGCCGATCGCCGGCGACGTCGACTGCGCGGGCGGCAGCGGCGACGGCCCCGGCTACGTGGCGGGCCCCGTCCGCGTGGTGGGCAGCGACATCTACGACCTGGACCGTGACGGTGACGGCATCGCCTGCGACACCTGAGTCGTGAACCGGATGACAAGGAGCGGATCGGCTGAAAGGCTGTGCCCGCACCATGTTCGGGGTGCCTTCAGAAACAGCGAGGAGGCGACGGCCGTGACCGTCTCAATGGTGAAGGGCCAGCGGATATCGCTGGAGAAGCCCGGCGGTGCGCTCAGCATGGTCCGGATGGGACTCGGCTGGGACGCGGTGAAGAAGAAGGGCTTCTTCGGCTCCCGGGAACGGGAGATCGACCTCGACGCCTCCTGCGTGCTCTTCGCCGACGGAAACCTCGCCGACGTCGTCTACTTCGGCAAGCTGGTCAGCGACGACGGCTCGGTCCGGCACACCGGCGACAACCTCACCGGGGCGGGCGACGGCGACGACGAGTCCGTCATCGTCGACCTGGCCCGGCTGCCCGTGCACGTGACCTCGCTGGTGTTCACCGTCAGCTCCTTCAACGGGCAGACGTTCAACGAGGTGGAGAACGCCTTCTGCCGCCTCGTCAACGAGATCGACGGCGGCGAGCTGGCCCGCTACACGCTGACCGGCGGCGGCGCCCACACCGCCATGGTGATGGCCCGCCTCTACCGGCACGGCGAGACCTGGAAGATGAACGCGATCGGCGAGCCCTGCCACGGCCGCACCTTCCAGGACATGCTGCCCACGATCACCGGTCTCGCCTGACCGCCCATGGCCGAACTGTCGCCCGGCGCCAACGCACCGCTGCCCGCCCGGCGCGTGACCGCCACCGCGTCCTGCGCCGTCCCCGTCGACGTGAGCGCCCTGCTCGTGGGTCCCGGCCTGCGGGCGCGCTCCGACGCCGACCTGGTGTTCTACAACGCGCCCGAGGCGCCCGGCGTGCGCTGGTCCGGCGACGGCCGCCAGCGCGTCGAGGTCGACCTGGACGCGGTCCCCGCCGATGCCGCGGCGGTGCTGATCGCGGTCAGCCTGACCGGCGCGACGACCTTCGGCACGATGCCGCCGCCCCGGCTCGCCCTGACCTCCTCGACGGGCGACCCGCTCGTCGAGTTCACCGTCCCGGGTCTGGGCCCGGAGAGGGCGATCATCGGGCTGGAGCTCTACCGCCGCGACGGCCGCTGGAAGGTCCGGGCCGTCGGCCAGGGCTACGCCGGAGGCCTGGCCGAGCTGCTCGAAGCGCACGGCATCGAGGTGGACGACCCGGGCGAGCCCGAGCCGGCCCCCGCCGTGGGCCCGCCCCCGCCGGTCCCCTCACCCTCGGTCCCGCCGCCCGCGAGCCCGCCGCCCGCGGATTCGCGACCGCCGGCCCCGCCTCCGGCGTCGGAGGTCGGCTACGTCGAGCGGTGCTGGCTCGTCTGGGAGGACGCCAGCCGGTCCCTGGCGGCGTTCCACTCCTCCACCGAGCACGCGCTCGTCCTGCGCAACGAGGAGATCGCGGGGCGCAAGCCGCCCGGCGGCTTCCAGCGGCTCATGGAGGCGGCCGACCAGCGGCTCCGCGCCGACGCGGCGCAGCTCCGCGAGGAACTGGCCCGGGTGGAGCCGCAGGTCACCCCGGAGGCCGCGCCCTTCGACGCGCCGGCGTGGCTCACCTGGCAGCCCCGTGCCGACCTGGCCGAGGGCATGCTGCTGGGCCGCCTGTCCACCGCCGAGCTGCCCGCCCTGCAGGTGCCGCTCATCCTCCGGCTGCCGCTGCGGCGCGCCGTGTGGATCTCGCGGGGGACCATGCCGGGCGACTCAGCCGCCTACGCGTGGTCGCTGGTGACGCGGTTCCTGGCGGCCGTCCCGCCCGGGCTCGCCGGCCTTGAGGTGATCGACGCCGCGGGCCTGTCGGGCGCCGGCTGGCTGCACGGGTTCGACCCGTCCACCACGGCCCGCCTGCTCGGCGGCGGCGTGGCGACGGGCCCGGCGGCCGCCGAACGCCTCCGCCGCCTCCTCGACCTGGTCGACCTGCGCCGCATCGGCGGCGACGACGGCCCGGCCGCGGGACCGCCGCTGCGCATGGTCGTCGTCATGGACGCCGGCGCCGCGCTCGACGGCGAGGAGGCCCATCACCTCCTGTGCCTGGTCGAGGACGGCCCCCTGGTCGGGGTCCCGGTGCTCCTGGTCGAGACCGACACGCCCGCGGCGGAGTCGGTGCGCACCATGCGCGTCCGGCAGTCCTGCAACGACCTGCCCTCCAGCGAGGGCTCCATCGGCGATTCGTGGGTGGGCGCGGAATGGACGCTGACCCCCGACGTCCTCCCGGACACGGTGGGCGGCTCACGGGCTCCCGCCCTGTTCGCCCACGTCCTCGGCATCCACGCCCGCGCCGGCACGGCGCCGTAGTCACGGCTCCAGGGCAAGGATCTGCCGGGTGTGGCCGGGCAGCTCCGTCTCCGCGAGACCGCCGAGGAGGGCGCGCAGGGGCACGGGCTGGTCGACCAGGAGGTCGCCGTTCGACACGAGCCGGGTGGGCACCAGGATGTCGAGTTCGGCGTCGTCGAGCATGGGCCCGAGCGCGCAGAGAGCGTCCGCCTGGGACGCGATGCGGTCCCGGAGCCCCGCGCCGCCGCCGGCCTGCGCGATGACGCGCTCGATGGTCCAGGCCTCCTGGGCCATGCGGTTGTCGTAGGTCGCGATCGCGGCCGAGGCGACGGCGGAGACGGCGCTGATCGTGACGGCGCTGACGATGCTGACGTGCGCCAGGATCTGCTCCAGGTTCCATTCGCCCGGCGGCGGGACGGCATCGGAGTCGGCCGCGGCGGCGGCGTCGAGCAGAGCACGGTAGGCGTCCCGCAGCGGAGCGGTGTCCATGATGTCCTCCTTCTCGTCAGGCCTGCGTACCGGCCATCTCCCACGGCACCTGCGGGAGGACGTCGCCGGTCTCCAGCAGCGACTTGAGGTTGGCCACGACGGCCGGCCACCCCTGCGAGATGCCGTTGAGCATCTCCTCGTTGGGAAGGTTCTCGTGGGTCACGGTGAGCCGGACGATGTCGTGGTGCGGCTCGACGAGGAAGGTGACGACCGACGCTTCCCTGGTCGGCTCGACGCCGGGGGAGTCCTCGAAGGTGATGGCCAGGCGGGTCGGCGGTTCGGCCACCAGCACCCGGCCGACGCCGTCGACCACCCCTGACCCGTCGGAGCGCCGGTGCTCCCAGGGCGAGCCCGGCCGCCAGTCCGAGATGTTCTCGTGCCCCCAGTACCGCGCCGTCAGGTCCGCGTCGGTCAGGGCGCGCCACACCTGCTCGGCGCTCGCGCGGATGTAGGTGACATAGACATAGGTCGGGACGGTCGTCGGTTCGCCGGTCATGGCGTACTCCTCTGCCTGGGCCTTGATGGCGCTGAGCACTTGCAGGCGGGGCCTGTCGAACTCGGAGATCCAGCGCTCCTCGATCTCGTGGATCGGCGCCGGATTGAGGTAGTGGACCCGCTCGCGCCCCCGCCTGACGACGGTCACGAGCCCGGCGCCCACCAGGATGTCGAGATGCTGCGTCGCCGACTGCCGCGCCATGTCCAGCCGCTCGCACAGCTCACGCAGCGTCTGCCCGTTCTGCTCCCGCAACCGGTCGAGCAGAAGCCGCCGCGTGGGATCGGCCAACGCCTTGAAGACCGAATCCATCCCTCCAGAATCCACGCCCTCATTATGCAGGCATCTACCTGCCTAACGTCAACACGCCACCTCACCCGAGGGGACTGCATCACAGCCACAGTGCGTCGCAGCCACCAACAGCGCCTCACCAGGAGCCCCACCTGAGATCGCGCCTGCGCCGGTGTGGGCAGGCGCGCCGGCGCTGCTGAGCCGGACGCAAATCAGCACAGACACGCGCCGCTGATGCCCGCGCGAGCGTCAAGAGGACCAGGTCGGCGCGTTCAAGGCAGCGAACGTCTTCAGGCCCGGCCGGGGGCAGCGAGGGAGGAGAAGCCCGGACCATGACCCTCTAGGAGACGGCCGCAAGTCAGGACACGGCGAGGAAGAGGAGGCCACCCGCAACCGAGGTCGAAAGAGTGGGCCGAAGAATATGCAGGCAGGCAGAACCGTCAGAGACGAGTGCGCTCGGCGAGATCGCCGAAGAGAGAAGTGCCCGAGCCGAACGACGACCTCAAAGGCACGAACGCAGCCCCGGCCCGCACTCAGGGGGCGTGGGGGACGGAGTCCCCCACATCGGGGGTCTGGGGGTCGCCCCCCAGAAAAGCATTGCGGGCCACCGGGAAGGTGCCAAAGGCACCGACCACGACGGCCCGACTCGGGGGTCTGGGGGTCGCCCCCCAGAAAAGCATTGCGGGCCACCGGGGAAGGCGCCGAAGGCGCCGACCAAGGTAGCCCGACTCGTGGGCGATACTGGGATTGAACCAGTGGCCTCTACCGTGTCAAGGTAGCGCTCTCCCACTGAGCTAATCGCCCGGGTCCGTGTCCTCCGGAGAGGGACGGGTTGAGGTGGAGACGGGATTTGAACCCGTGTACACGGCTTTGCAGGCCGTTGCCTCGCCTCTCGGCCACTCCACCAGAAGGAGACCTTCTGGTCATAGCCTGAAAGGCCCCTCAGAGCGGAAGACGGGATTTGAACCCGCGACCCTCACCTTGGCAAGGTGATGCTCTACCCCTGAGCCACTTCCGCTTGCGCCCTGCGGCGACGGGGAAAACATTAGCGCGTCCGGGGCGGTGACGCGAACCGGTTTGCGGGGCGGGGCGGGGCGGGGATGCTTCGTCGCTGGTCGAAGGGTGGGTCGCCTAGGCTCGGTGGCATGGGCTCGGAACAGGTCGTGGGTGTGGACTTCGCGCCGGTGGCGGCTCTGCTGGCGGACCGGGCGCGGGCCGCGATGCTGACGGCGCTGCTGGACGGGCGTCCGCTCGCGGCGGGGGAGTTGGCGAGGACGGCGGGGGTGAGCGCCCAGACGGCGAGCGCGCACCTGTCGCGTCTGCTGGACGGCGGGTTCGTGACGGTCGTGAAGCAGGGGCGGCACCGGTACTACCGGTTGCGGGGCCGTGACGTGGCCCAGGTGATCGAGGCGCTGTCGCGGATCAGCCCGCCGGTGCGGGTGAACGGCCTGCGGCAGTCGCGGGAGGCGCGGCGCCTGCACGAGGCGCGGACGTGTTACGACCATCTGGCCGGGCTTGCCGGGGTGACGTTGTTCGCGGCGCTGGTGGACGGCGGCCTGATCGAGGCCGCGGACGGCGACGCCTACGAGGTGACGGAGAAGGGCGAGGAGCGTCTCGGGGCGCTGGGCCTGGATCTGGCGGCGCTGCGGGGGGCGCGGCGTCGGTTCGCCTGGCACTGCCTCGACTGGACGGAGCGGCGGCCGCACCTGAACGGGGCTCTGGGGGAGGCGCTGACCAGCCGGATGATCGAGCTGGGCTGGTTCGAGCGGGGCAGGACGCGGCGGGCGCTTGTGGTGACCGAGGCCGGGCTGGCGGGTCTGGCCGATTCGTTCGGGTGCGTGCTCGGGTGAGTTTCGCCTATGCCGGGGGGCTGCTGGCGACCGGGCTCGCGGATGTGACCTCCGATCTCGGGGCGCTGGATTCGCGCGGCTGGTGGGCGGTCGTGGTGACCTATGAGGGGAAGGTCACATGCGCCCGGTTCGAGACGGTCAGGCCCGCGCCGCATCCGGGGGGTCCGTGGACCGGCCCGGGGGAGTGGACGAGTTCGCTGGACGAGGCCGCCTATGTCGCGGGCGTCGAGCGCATCCGCGGCGCGATCGCGGCCGGTGTGGTCTATCAGGCGAATCTCTGCCGGGTGCTCTCCGCGGAGTTGCCCGGCGGCGCCGGCATCGCCGGGCTGGGGGCGAGGCTCGCCGAGCGCCATCCCGCGCCGTACGCGATGACGCTGAAGTTGCCTGGTCTGGAGGTGGCGTCGGCCTCGCCGGAGTTGTACCTGCGGCGGGACGGGCGGGTGGTCGAGTCACGTCCGATCAAGGGGACCGGCCGGACGGCGGAGGACCTGCTGCCCAAGGACCGCGCCGAGAACGTGATGATCGTCGACCTGGTCCGCAACGACCTCGGGCGGGTGGCGGAGACGGGTTCGGTGAGCGTGCCGGAGCTGTGCGCGCTGGAGGAGCATCCGGGGCTCGTCCACCTGGTGTCGGCCGTCCGGGCGCGCCTGGCGGGGGGAGGCTGGCCGGAGCTGATCGCCGCGACGTTTCCTCCCGGTTCGGTGACGGGCGCCCCGAAGTCGAGCGCGCTGAGGCTGCTGGAAGAGCTCGAACCCGTCCCCCGGGGGCCGTACTGTGGGGCCGTCGGCTGGGTGGACGCGGACTCCCGGCGCGGCGCCCTCGCCGTGGGCATCCGGACGTTCTGGGCGCAGGACGGCCTGCTGCGGTTCGGCACCGGCGCCGGCATCACGTGGGGGTCCGATCCGCTTCGCGAGTGGCGCGAGACCGAGCTGAAGGCGGCTCGGCTATTGGAGGTGGCTTCCGGTGACGGAGCAGGCCAGGATCTGGCTGAACGGGGAACTGCTCGACCCTGAGCGGGCGACGGTGTCGGTCTTCGACCACGGCATGCTCGTCGGGGACGGGATCTTCGAGACCGTGAAGGCGACGAACGGGGAGCCGTTCGCGCTGACCCGGCATCTGCGGCGGCTGGCCCGTTCGGCGGCGGGCCTCGGCCTGCCCGAGCCCGACCACGACGCCCTCGCGCAGGGCACGCTGGAGGTGCTCGCGGCCGCGCCGAAGTGGCCGCTGGCCCGGATCCGCATCACCTACACGAGCGGCCCGGGCCCGCTCGGCTCCGCGCGCGGCGACGAGGGCCCGACCGTGTCGATCATCGCCGGCCCGCAGGATCCGTTCCCGGCGACGGCGGACGTGACGGTCGTGCCGTGGCCGCGCAACGAGCGGGGCGCGCTGTCCGGCCTCAAGACCACCTCCTACGCGGAGAACGCCCTGGCGCTGGCCTACGCCAAGGAGCGCGGCGGCGGCGAGGCGATCTTCGGCAACACCGCCGGGAACCTGTGCGAGGGGACGGGCAGCAACATCTTCGTCGTGCTCGGGGGCCGGCTGATCACGCCGCCGCTGGCGTCCGGCTGCCTGGCCGGGGTGACGCGCGCGCTCACGCTGGAGTGGTGCGGCGGCGAGGAGGAGGACGTCGCGCTGGAGGACCTGTACCGCGCGGACGAGGCGTTCCTGACCTCCACGACCCGCGACGTCCAGCCGATCCGGGCGGTGGACGGGACGGTCCTCCCGGCGGCCCCGGGCCCGATCACGGCGAAGGCCGTGGAGGCGTTCGCGGCACGGTCCGCCGAGCTGATGGACCCCTGAGCCAGAAAAACGATCTCCGGCTCTTTACGTGATCGAATTCTTCGTTCACGTTATGTGGTGACGCTTGTAGGAGGTCACCCATGGTCTTCTCCAGCAGGGGCTTCTCCAGGAGGCGGATCGGCGCGGCGGCCGCGCTCGCGATGGCGGGCGCGGCGCTCGCCGGGTGCGGCGGCGGGTCCTCGACGGACCCCGACCGGGGCAAGGACGCCAAGAGCTTCTCCCTGACGATCACCCGCAACGCCATCGAGGGCGGCAAGAACACCGAAGAGGCCGTGTGGCTCACCAGAACGGTGATCCCGAAGTTCGTCGCGGCGCAGAAGGCCAAGGGCGTCACCGCGAAGGTGACGTTCCGCGGCCAGGGCGTGGACGACGAGGTGTACAAGACCAAGCTGGCGCTCGACCTGAAGTCGCGCTCCGGCGCCGACATCATGGACATCGACGGCATCTGGGTCGGTGAGTTCGCGCAGGCCGGCTACATCCTGCCGCTCTCGGAGGCGGTCGGCGCCCCCGCCGGCGCCTGGGACGGCTGGTCCCAGATCCCCGGGTCGGTCCAGCGGCTGGCGATGTTCGAGGACGAGCGGTACGGCGTCCCGCCCGGGACCGACGGCCGCCTCATCTTCTTCAACAAGAAGCTGTTCGCGAGGGCCGGGCTGCCCGCCGACTGGCAGCCGAAGAGCTGGCAGGAGATCGTCGCGGCGGGGCGGGCGCTGAAGAAGGTCCCCGGCGTGACCCCGATCCAGCTCAACGCGGGCACCGCGATGGGGGAGGCCACCAGCATGCAGGGGGCGCTCCCGCTGCTGGCCGGGGCGGGCGCCGAGATCTGGGCGGACGGCAGGTGGACGGGCGACGGCCAGGCGCTCAAGCAGGTCCTCGGCCTGTACGCGCAGGTCTACGGCCGCGAGGGCCTCGGCGACCCGAAGCTCCAGCAGGAGGCCAAGGGGCGCGACAAGTCGTTCGAGGAGTTCGCCGCCGGCAAGATCGGGATCCTGTTCGAGGGCGACTACTTCTGGCGGGACGTCCTCAACCCGAAGACCGGCGTGGCGAAGATGGCCGGCCGCGACCAGGACGTCGGCTACGCGCTGATCCCCGCCGTCTCCCAGGGCCGCGGCGTGCGCGGGCAGTCGTTCGTGAGCATGTCGGGCGGCTCGGTGACCGTCCTCAATCCCAACACCCGGTACCCGCAGCAGGCCTTCGAGCTGCTGGCCTTCATGAACTCCCCGGAGATGGTCAAGGCGCGGACGGCCGGCACCCCCGAGATCACGTCCCGGACGGACGTGAACAAGGAGATCCTCGCGGGCGACCCGTTCCTGACGTTCGTGTCGGAGAAGGTGCTGCCCGTCACGTCCTACCGTCCCGGCCTCTCGGCCTACCCGCAGGTGTCGACGGCCTTGCAGGAGGCCACGGCGAGCGTGGTGTCGGGCAAGAGCCCCGACCAGGCCGCCGCCGAGTACGGCAAGAAGCTGGAGGGGATCGTCGGTGGCGCCTCCCACGTCACCCCGCGCTGACGTCGCGTCCCCGGCCGCGTTCTCCGAGGACGACGCGGCCGGGCTGGGACGGGGACGCGCCGCCGCCTTCGTCGCGCCCGCGCTGGTCCTGGTCGCGGTGTTCCTGGTGTTCCCCGCGCTCTGGACGCTCTACCTGGGCACGACCGACTACCGGCTCACGGGCGTCGCCGCCAGCGAGCCGCGGTTCGTCGGGGCCGGCAACTACCGGACGGTGCTCGGCGACGGCGACTTCCACCGGTCGCTGTGGCTGACGCTCCAGTTCGTCCTGGGGTCGGCGGTGATCGGGCAGACCGCGCTCGGCTTCTCGATCGCGTGGGTGATGCGCGACCGCACGGGCCTGCTCAGGCGGCTGGTCGAGGGCCTGGTGCTGCTGGCCTGGATCCTGCCGTCCTCGGTCATCGCGTTCCTGTGGATCGCGCTGCTCGACCGCGACGGCGGGACCCTCAACGCCGTGCTCGGCACACCGGGCACGGCGTGGCTGCTCGACCACCCGATGGCGTGCGTCGTCGTGTTCAACGTCTGGCGCGGCACGGCGTTCTCGATGATGCTCTACGGAGCGGCGATCGGGAACGTTCCACCGTCCCATCTGGAGACGGCCCGGCTCGCGGGCGCCTCCACGTGGCAGACGCTCCGCGACGCGGTGCTCCCGCGCATCAGGGGCCACCTGCTGACGAGCCTGCTGCTGGTCAGCCTGTGGACGTTCAACGACTTCACCCCCTTCCTGATCACCGCGGGCGGCCCGGACGGGCGCTCGGAGATCATGTCGGTGTACGTGTACCGGACGGCGCTCGGGGACGGCCGGCTCGGGTTCGGCGCCGCCATCTCGCTGATCATGATCCTGGTCAACCTGGTGATCGCGCTGGTCTACCTGCGGGCACTGCGCGACCGCGGCCGCGCCCCCGGCGCGGAGGCCGGCGCGGTGAAGGCCGGCGCGGCGGAGGGGGCGGCCGCGTGAACGGCACGGTGCGCGAGCTGCTGCGCCGGATGGGGCTGGCCGTGTTCGTCTCCGCCGTCCTCGGGTTCTTCGCGCTGCCGCTGCTCTGGCTGGCCTTCGCGCCCTTCGACGCGAACCCGGGCATCGCGGCGTCGCTGCCCGAGTTCACCCTGCACAACTTCCGGATCCTGCTGGACAACCCCTACGCGCTCGCGTCGCTGCGCAACTCGGTGCTGCTGGCCGCCGGGACGGCCGCGCTGGTCGTCACGACCGCGTCCCTGGCCGCCTACGCGCTGAGCCGGGTCCGGGTCCCGGGCCGGGACCTGCTGCTGTACGTCCTGCTCCTGCTGTCGTCGATCATCACCGGGACGGCCGCGATGGTGCCGGTGTTCCTGCTGGCCTTCAACCTGCACCTGATCGACTCGCGGCTCGGCGTGGTCCTGGTGCTGACCGGCGGGCTGCTGCCGGCGGCGATCTTCCTGCTGAAGGACTTCACCGACGCCACGCCCACGTCCTACGAGGAGGCCGCGCGGGTGTTCGGCGCCTCCCCGCTCCAGGTCCTGCGGCACGTGGTCGTCCCGGTCATCCGCCCCGGGCTCGCCACCGTGACGGTCTGGACGGTCGCGCAGGTGTGGGGCGACTTCCTCATGCCGTTCCTGCTCCTGCGGAACCCGGACAAGGCCCCCGCCTCGGTGATCATGTACACGTTCTACACCGAGGGCGGCCAGCCGGACCTGCCGCTGATCTCCACGTTCTCGCTGCTGTACTCCCTGCCGGTCGTGCTCATGTACCTGTTCGTCAGCCGCCGGTACGGGTTCCGCTTCCACGGAGGGATCAAGCGCTGATGGCGTCCATCACGATCCGGCGGCTGACGAAGGTGTACCCGGGCGGTGTGCGGGCCCTGGACGCGCTCGACCTCGACGTCGGCGCGGGCGAGTTCTTCGCGCTGCTCGGCCCGTCCGGCTGCGGGAAGACGACGCTGCTGCGCACGGTCGCCGGCCTGGAGGCGGCAACAGGCGGGACGATCCGCCTCGGCGACGAAGACGTGACGCGGCTCCAGCCGGGGCGGCGCGACGTCGGCATGGTGTTCCAGGACTACGCGCTGTTCCCGCACATGACCGTCGTGGACAACATCGCCTACCCGCTGCGCGTCAGGAAGCAGAGCCGCGCCGTCCGGCACGGGCGGGCGGCCGAGGCCGCGCGCGAGCTCGGCCTCCAGGGGCTGGAGCGGCGGCGCCCCGGGGAGCTGTCCGGCGGCCAGCAGCAGCGGGTCGCGCTGGCCCGCGCCGTGGTGGCCGACCCGCGGGTCCTCCTGCTGGACGAGCCGCTGTCCAACCTGGACGCGCGGCTCCGCCTGGAGGCCCGCACGTTCCTGAAGAGGTTCCAGCAGCGCCTCGCGTTCACGTCGGTGTTCGTCACGCACGACCAGGCGGAGGCCCTGGCGCTCGCCGACCGGATCGCCGTCATGGAGGCGGGGCGGATCCGGCAGATCGGCACGCCCGCGGAGGTGTTCCGGCGCCCGGCGAACCTGTTCACGGCCTCGTTCATCGGCTCGACGCCGATGAACCTGCTGCCCGGCACGGTCCGCGGCGGGGCCGTCGCGGTCGGCGGGACCGAGATCCCCGTCCCGGAGGAGGCGCGCGGCCTCGTGCCGGACGGGCAGGAGGTCGTCTGCGGGGTACGTCCCGAGTACATGGAGTTCAGCGCCGAACCGGTGGACGGGGCGTTCGGCGGGAGGGTGTCCGTCGTGGAGAACCTCGGCGCGTCCTCCCTCGTGACCCTGGACGTCGGCGGCGAGACGGTGCGAGTCGTCGTGGGGGAGGGCCGCGAACCCCGGCTCTCCGCCGAAGGGTGGGCGTCGCCGCGTCCGGGGCGCGTCCTGCTCTACCGCGACGGCGAGCTGGTGACGGGCGGCGGCGACCGGGCCGGACGGCCGGCGGCGTCCCTGACCGAGGAGGGAGGAGCGGATGACCGTGCACAGCGGACGGTGGACTCTTGAAGACCGTCTGGAGCAGGGGCTGCGCGAACTCCCCTTCGAGGTCCCGCGGGGCACGGCGTCCGTCACGGTGGAGCTCTCCTTCGACGGCGGCGTGATCGACCTGGGCTGCCATGGGCCCGGCGGATTCCGCGGCTGGTCCGGCGGGGCGCGCCGCCGGTTCACGATAGGCGCCGACTGGGCGACGCCCGGGTACCTCCCCGGCGAGCCGGAGCCGGGCCTCTGGCACGTCTGGCTCGGGCTGCACCGGATCCCACCGGACGGCGTCCCGTACGAGGTCACCGTCACCACCTCTGGGCGGAGCCCAAGGCGGCCGGACGAATCTCCGCCTCCACATCCGCCGCGTCCGTCCCGCCCGGAACTCCCCGCCCCGGAAGGGATGCGCTGGCTCGCCGGTGACCTGCACTCCCACACCGTCCACAGCGACGGCACGCTCACCGTCCACGAGCTGGCGTGCCTCGCGGCCTCCCGCGGCCTGGACTACCTCGCGGTGACCGACCACAACACCGTCAGCCACCACCCCGAGCTGCCCGCCGCCGGCGCGCACGCCGGGATCCTGCTGCTGCCCGGCCAGGAGGTCACCACCGACCTCGGCCACGCGAACGTCTTCGGCGACACCGGCTGGATCGACTTCCGCGCGCCGAGCGCCGACTGGGCCGCCTCCGCCGCCGCCCGCGGCGGGCTCATGTCGATCAACCACCCGCTCAGCGGCGACTGCGCCTGGCGCCGCCCGCTGCCCGCCGAGCACCGGCCCCGCTTCGCCGAGATCTGGCATTCGTCCTGGTGGGACCGCCGCTGGGGCGCCCCGCTGGCCTGGGCGCAGGTGTGGCGGCCGCAGAGCGTCGTCCCGCTCGGCGGCAGCGACTTCCACGATCCGGCGCAGGAGAAGAGCCTCGGCGAGCCCGTGACCTGGGTCCTCGCCGAGGGAACGGACGTCCTCGGCGGGCTCGCGGCGGGCCGGACGGCCGTGTCCGCCGGCCTGGACGCGCCGGTGCTGCTGCGCGTCGCCGGCGAGCTCGTCGCCCTCGGCGCGGACGGGACCGTGCTGGTCGCCCCGGACGGGCGGCGGACCGCCGTCCGGGGCGACCGCGTCCGGATGCCGGCCGGCGGGGCGGGCATGCACCGACTGGAGACCCACGAGAACGAGGTGATCGCACTGTGCGGGTAGAAGGCCGGACCGGGGACTCGCAGATCGTCGTCGTGCCGCACACCCACTGGGACCGCGAGTGGTACCTGCCGTTCCAGCGCTTCCGGCTCCGCCTGGTGTCGCTGCTGGACGGCGTCATCGAAGGGATGGAGGCCGACCCGCGCTGGCACTTCACGCTGGACGGGCAGATGGCCGCCGTCGACGACTACCTGGAGATCCGCCCCGAGCGGCGCGAGCGGCTGGCCGCGCTCGTCCGCGAGGGCCGGCTGGCCGTCGGGCCCTGGCAGATCCTGCACGACGAGTTCCTGTGCTCGGGGGAGAACATCGTCCGCAACCTGGAGCTCGGGCTGCGGCGCGCGGAGGAGCTGGGCGCCGCGATGATGGTCGGCTACCTGCCCGACCAGTTCGGGCACTGCGCCCAGACACCGCAGATCCTCAAGCTCGCGGGCATCGAGCACGCCTGCGTGTGGCGCGGCGTCCCGGACCGGGTCCGCACCCGCGCGTTCGCCTGGGAGGCGCCGGACGGCACCGCGATCCGCACCCAGTACCTCCCCGAGGGCGGCTACGGCAACGCCGCGTCGATGTTCGAGGAGTTCGAGGACGGCGCGTCCCTGCTGCCCGGCCGCGTCGCCGGGTTCGCGGAGGCGATGGGCCGCTGGTACCCGGCCGGCGGGCCGCTGCTGGCCATGTACGGGGCCGACCACACCGCGCCCGCCCCCGACCTCGCCGACCGGGTCGCCTCCGCCGGGCTCCCGATGCGGCTCGACACGCTCGCCGGGTACTTCGCGGGCGAGACGCCGTCCGTGGACGGCCTGCCCCACGTCCGGGGGGAGCTGCGGTCGCACGCCCGCGCCAACATCCTGCCGGGCGTGCTGTCGGCCCGCGTCCGGCTCAAGCAGCTGATGGGACGCGCCGAGCGGCTCGTGGAGCGGTACGCCGAACCGCTGACGGCCCTCTGGTACACCGGCGACGCCCAGCGGTTCCTCGACCTGGCGTGGCGCCGCCTCATCGAGGTGAGCTGCCACGACTCGGTCACAGGATGCGGCAGCGACGAGACCGCCGAGCAGGTCGCGGCCCGCATGGCGGAGGCCGAGCAGCTCGGCCGCGCGGTCTGCGACCTGGTCACCGCCGAACGCGCCGCGACGGTGCCGCTCGGCTCGCACCTGGTGTTCAACCCGACCCCCGCCCCGCGAACCGGCCTCGTCACCCTGGACATCCCCTGCGAAGGGGAACCCGGGCTGGAGACGGGGGACGGGCGGCCCGTCCCCGTCCAGACGCTCGACGTCGCGCCCACCGTCCTGGACGACGCCGTCCACCCGGCCTCCGAACTGCCGATACTTCTGGAGCGGGTGTACGGGCGGGTCCTGTTCGGGCAGGAGATCCGCGACTGGACGGTGTCCAGGGAGGACCGCACGCTCACCTTCCACGTGACCTCCCGCGCCGACGTCCGGTTCGACATCGGCGAGGTGCGGGACGCCCTGCGCGACGCCGACGGGGACTGGCGCGTCCGGATCCTGGCCGATCCGCGCCGCACGGTCGCCGCGCTGGTCGACGTGCCCGCCCTGGGGCTCACCGCCGTCCGGCCCGCCGCGCCGGGCGACGCCGCGGAAGGCCCGGTGAGGGCCGAGGGGAACGTCCTGGACAACGGGCTGCTGCGCGCCGAGGTCCGGGAGGACGGCACGCTCCAGCTGCGCACCCCGTCCGGCCACGTCGTCGAAGGGGTCGGCCGCGTCGTGGACGGCGGCGACCTCGGCGACTCCTACAACCACGCGCCGCCCTCCGAGGACCGCATCGTCGGCGACCCCCTGGCGGTGGACGTCCGGCCCGTCTGGGACGGGCCGCTCGTCGCCGCGCTCGACATCGTCCGGAGCTACCGGTGGCCCGCCTCCGGAGACCTCACCCGCGACGCCCGGTCCGACGCCGAAGAGGACGTGACCGTCACCACCCGCGCGGAACTGCGCGCCGGCGAGCCCTTCCTGCGGCTGCGCGTCGCGTTCGACAACCGGTGCGACGACCACCGCGTCCGGCTGCACATGTCGCTGCCGCGCCAGGCCGGCTCGTCCTTCGCCGAGGGGCAGTTCGCGATCGTCGAGCGCGGGCCCTCGGCGGAGGGCGGCTTCGGAGAGCGGCCGGTGCCGACCTTCCCCGCGTCCGGGTTCGTCGCCGCGGGCGGCCTCGCCGTCCTGCTGGAGCACGTCACCGAGTACGAGGTGCTCGGCGGACGGGAGCTGGCGCTCACCCTGCTGCGCTCGATCGGCTACCTGTCGCGGGACCGCAACGCCTACCGCGACCAGCCCGCCGGGCCGCAGCTTCCCACACCGCAGGCCCAGTGCCGGGGCGAGCGCGCGGTCGGCTTCGCGATCATGCCGTACTCCGGTGCGGCGCCCGGAACCGATGTCCTGCAGGCCGCGGAGGCATACCGCCATGACCTGCTCACCGCCGCCGGTTACGGACGGGCGGCCACGCCCCTCCCGGCCTCCCGGGAGGGCCTCTCGATCACGGGCGACGGCGTGGCGATGACCTCCCTCCGCCTCCGCGACGGCTGGACCGAGACCCGGATGGTCGCCCAGTCCGCGCGGCCCACCACGGCCGTCCTGCGGGGCGACTTCACCGAGGCGACCCGCGTCGACCTGCGCGGACGCCCCGGCATCCCGCTCGACGTGCACGACGGGACGACCACGCTGGCACTGCGCCCCTGGGAGATCGCGACCGTCCGTTTCCGGACGCCCTAACGCGCGGCCTCCAGAGCCCGCGCCGACTCCGTCGCAGTGTCATGAGCGGCCTCGGCCGCTGCGTCATGAGCGGCCTCGGCCGCCATGGCCGCCCCCACGATGCCCGCGTTGTTCACCAGCCGCGCCGGGACGATCTCCGCCCGGACCCCCTTGATCAGCGGAAGGAAGTGCTCGGACTTCTTGCTCACCCCGCCCCCCACGATGATCAGCGAGGGGGAGATCAGCGCCTCCAGGTGGGCCATGTACACGCTCAGCCGCTTCGCCCACTTCTTCCAGCTGAGGTCCTCCTCCTCCCGCGCCTTCGCCGCCGCGCGGACCTCGGCGTCCTCGCCGTCGATCTGGAGGTGGCCGAACTCGGTGTTCGGGACGAGGACGCCGTCGGTGAACAGCGCGCTGCCGATCCCCGTCCCCAGCGTGAGCACGACGACCGTCCCGCGCCGCCCGCGGCCCGCGCCGAGCCGCATCTCGGCGATCCCCGCCGCGTCCGCGTCGTTGAGCAGCGTGACCTCCCGCCCGGTCGCGTCCGCGATCAGCGCTCGCGCCTCCAGCCCGATCCACCGCCCGGACACGTTCGCCGCCGACATCGTCACGCCGTCGACCACCACGCCGGGATAGGTGACCCCGACCGGGCCGTCCCACCCGAAATGCTCCACGACCTGCGCGAGCACCTTCGCGACCGCCTTGGGCTTCGACGGCTGCGGCGTGTCCACCCGGAACCGCTCCCGGGTGAACGTCCCGTCCGACAGGTCGACCGGCGCGCCCTTGATCCCCGACCCGCCGATGTCGATCCCCAGCATCTCCCTCGCCATGCCCCCACTCTGCCCGATCTCCGCGCCGCTAAGAGCTCTCCAGCACCTGCAGACCGACCACGCCGACGACGATCAGGCCGAGGAACGCCAGCCGGGCCGGCGACGCGCTCTCCCCGAACGCGATCATGCCGACCACCGCGACGCCGAGCGCCCCCAGCCCGACGAACACCGCGTACGCCGTCCCGACCGGCAGGGTTCGCAGCGACAACGACAGCACCACGACGCTGAGCAGCGCGACCGACAGGCCGATGACGGTCGGCCAGAGCTTAGTCAGGCCGTCCGACTGCTTCAGCGCCGTCGCCCACACCAGCTCCGTCAACCCCGCGATCAGCAGGAAAACCCAGGCCATCAGGCTGCATACCCCCCGTCCACGGCGATCGCCGCACCCGTGACATAGTCCCCGCCCGGGCCCGCCAGATGCGCGACCATCGCGGCGATCTCCTCGGCGCGCCCGTACCGCCCGAGGGCCGTGAACCCGCGCTCGAACTCGGCGTCGGGTGAGTCGGCGGGGTTCATCTCCGTGTCGGTCGAGCCCGGCTGCACCACGTTCGCGGTGATCCCGCGCGGCCCGAGATCGCGGGCCAGGCCCCGGGTGAGGCCCGTGAGCGCCGACTTGCTCATGGCGTACAGCGTCCACCCGGCGTAGGGGACGCGCTCGGCGAGGCTGCTGCCGATGTTGATGACCCGCCCGCCCGGCCCGAGATGCCGGGACGCCGCCTGCGCCGCGACGAAGGCCGCCCGGACGTGGATCGCCAGGGTCCGGTCGAGCTCGTCGGCCGACACGTCCTCCAGCGGCCCGTAGGGGGCGATCCCGGCGTTGTTGACCAGGATGTCGAGCCTGCCCAGTTCCGCCGCCGCCCGGTCGACCGCCGCGACGACGGCCGCGGGGTCGGCCGCGTCGGCGGCGATCGCCAGCCCGCGCCCGCCCGCCGCCTCGATGTCGCGGACGACGGCGCGGGCCCGTTCCGGGGCCCGCACGTAGGTCACCGCGACGTCGGCGCCGTCCCGCGCCAGCCGCCGCGCGATCGCCGCCCCGATGCCGCGCCCGCCGCCCGTCACCAGCGCGGCCCGTCCCGTCAGCTCCACCGTCATCTCAACTCCCTAACCGGAGAAACTTCCACTTAGTGGAGCTTAACCGGAGAATATTCCGGATACAAACCCGTTAGGCTGGTGTGCCGTGCCGAGAGGGGGCTGGATGCGGGAGCTGCCCGTGGTGGGGCGGCCGCCCTCCGAGCGCGCGGACGCGACGCACAACCGCCGCCGCATCCTGCGCGCGGCCGCGGAGATGATCGCGACCCGCGGGCCCGAGGCCGTCTCCATGGACGAGGTCGCGCGGGCCGCCGGGGTCGGCGTCGGCACCGTGTACCGCCGGTTCGGAGACCGGGCCCGGCTCGTCTACGCCGTGATCGACGACCTCGAGCGCGACTTCCAGGCCGCGTTCATCCAGGGGCCCCCGCCGCTCGGCCCGGGCGCGGCCCCCGCCGAGCGCGTCCGCGCCTTCCTGCACGCCCTGGCCGACCGCACCGAGGCCCAGGCGGACCTGCTGCTGATGGCCGAGGCCGACCCGCCCGAGGCCCGCTTCCGCGAGGGCTCCTACATGCTCTACCACCGGCATCTGGCGATGCTGCTCCGCGAGATCCGCCCCGGCGCCGACGCCGCCTACCTGGCCGACGCCCTCCTCGCCCCCCTCGCCGCGAACCTGTTCCTCTACCAGCGCCGGACGCGCGGCATGCCCCTCGACCGCATCAAGGCGGGCCTGGACACGCTCGCCGAAGACCTCACCGCACCCCGGGAGCGATGATCCTTCGCCGCCGTCCGGACGAGGGCGCCGGGAACCGTGAGGGCGAAGCCCGACCGCGCCCACCGACGGCGTGACGGGGCCAAGAGGCGGCCATCTCAGAGACGGGGCGCCAGCAGGGTGGACGCCTGGCCGATGAGGGCGGCGCGGTCGGCGGAGCCGTCAGAGCGCAGCCACTCGCGGGCGGCCGCGTCCAGCGCGGCGGCGGTGAGCAGGTCGGCGGCGAAGGCGTCGAGGGGGCCGCCGGGTCCTTCCCTCAGCGCGGCGCTGATCCGATCGCGCAGCTCGTCGCGTTTCGCCGAGCACGTCGCCGAGCGCTACGACCGCCTCGACGTCCTGGTCAACAACGCCGGGGGCATGAACGCCGAGCGGTGGCTCACGCGGGACGGCGTCGAGGCCACGTTCGCCGTCAACGTCCTCGCGCCGTACGCCCTCACCTGCCTGCTCCTGCCTATGCTGCGCGCGGCGGGCGCGGCGCGCGTGGTCAACCTGACCGGCGGGACGATCGATCCCGGCAACCTGCAAGGGGAGAAGAAGTACCTCGGGTGGAAGTTCGCGCACTCCAACCACGCCAAGACGGCCCTCATGGCGATGAGCCACCGGTTCGCCTCCCACCTGGACGGGGAGGTGACCGTCAACGTGGCCTACCCCGGCCACGCCTACACCCCGGGGAACCGGGCCACGCCCCTGCGCGCGTTCCCCTACCTCTACCGGCCCGCCGCCCCGCTGATCAGGCTGCTGGGGCCCCTGCTCCAGCGTCCACCTGGCGTCCAGCCCGGGGATGGAGGGCGTCACCAGTGCGTATGTCGACGCCAGGGCGCGCCGCGCGGCCTGGCCGTCCGACGCGCGGGGGCAGCAGGCGGTGTGGTCGGCGTGCGAACGCCTCAGCGGTCTGAACCCGGGGTGAAGCCGTACGGGCCGGGGGAATCGTTCCCTGAAGCCCTTATCGGGCGGACCGCCAGGCGTCACACTGGCGGAGTGAGCGACTTCGATCTCCTCGTCCTCGGCTCGGGACCCGGCGGGCAGCGCGCGGCCATCGCCGCCGCCAAGCTCGGCCGCAAGGTCGGCATCGTCGACCGCCGCGACATGATGGGCGGCGTCTGCATCAACACCGGAACGATCCCATCCAAGACGCTCCGCGAGGCCGTCCTCTACCTGACCGGCCTCAACCAGCGCGAGCTGTACGGGCAGAGCTACCGGGTCAAGGACGAGATCACCGTCGCCGACCTCGGGATGCGCACCCAGCACGTCATCGGCCGCGAGACCGACGTCGTCCGCAGCCAGCTCGCCCGCAACCGCGTCACCGTGCTGCCCGGCACCGGCCGCTTCCTGGAACCCGACACGATCGCCGTCAGCGCGGCCGGCGACCGCGAGCAGAAGCTCACCGCCGACCGCATCGTGATCGCGACGGGCACCCGTCCCGCCCGGCCCGAGACCGTCGACTTCGACGACCGGACGATCATCGACTCCGACGGCATCATCCACATGGACCGCATCCCCGAGACCATGGTCGTCGTCGGCGCCGGCGTGATCGGCATCGAGTACGCCTCCATGTTCGCCGCGCTCGGAACCAAGGTCACCGTCGTCGAGCGCCGCGAGCGCATGCTGGAGTTCTGCGACCTGGAGATCGTTGAGGCGCTCAAGTACCACCTGCGCGACCTGGCCGTCACCTTCCGGTTCCGCGAGAGCGTCGCGTCCGTCGAGCGGATGGCGCACGGCGCGATCACCGTCCTGGAGAGCGGCAAGCGGATCCCCGCCGACACCGTCATGTACTCCGCCGGACGCCACGGCATGACCGGCGACCTGTGCCTGGAGGCCGCGGGCCTCACCGCCGACCACCGCGGCCGGATCAAGGTCGACGAGCACTACCGCACCGAGGTCCCGCACATCTACGCCGTCGGGGACGTGATCGGGTTCCCGTCCCTCGCGGCCACCTCGATGGAGCAGGGCCGCCTCGCCGCCCACCACGCCTGCGACGAGCCCGTCTCGCAGATCCACGAGACCCAGCCCATCGGCATCTACACCATCCCCGAGATCAGCTTCGTCGGCCTCACCGAGGACGCCCTGACCGAGGCCAAGGTCCCCTTCGAGGTGGGCGTGTCCCGCTACCGCGAACTGGCCCGCGGCCAGATCATCGGGGACTCCTACGGGATGCTGAAACTCCTCGTCTCACCGGAGGACCGGCGCCTCCTCGGCGTCCACGTCTTCGGCACCGGCGCCACCGAGCTCGTCCACATCGGCCAGACGGTCATGGGCTGCGGCGGCACGATCGACTACCTGGTCAACGCCGTCTTCAACTACCCCACCCTGGCCGAGTCCTACAAGGTCGCCGCCCTGGACGCCATGAACAAGATGCGCCACATCGCCCGCCTGTCCGGCTAGGGCCTGTTTTGCGGATCTGGATCTTTGGTTTGTGGCTTGATGATGGCCATGGTGCGGCGACATGAGTTGACCGATGCGGCCTGGGCGGGGATTGAGCCGTTGCGGCGGACTGACCACCAAGATCCACCTGGCCTGCGACGGGCGCGGCCTGCCGCTGGCGTTCACCGTGACCGCCGACAACGTCAACGACTGCACCCGGCTGATCGAGGTCGTCGAAGCGATCGCGATCAGCCGGACCGGGCCGGGCCGTCCGCGCACCCGGCCCGGGCACCTGATCGCCGACAAGGGCTACTCCACCGGCATCATCCGCGACTATCTGCGGCAGCGGCGCATCCCGCACACCATTCCCGAACGCAGCGACCAGCTCGCCGCCCGCGCCCGGCGCGGGCACCGCCGCTGCGGCTTCGACCCGGACCGCTACCGCCGCCGCAACGTCGTCGAACGCTGCTTCAACCAGCTCAAACGCTTCCGCGGCCTGGCCACCCGCTACGACAAGCTCGCCGCCCACTACCGCGCCGTCGTCACCATCGCCAGCCTCATCCGCTGGCTCAACCACGATCCACAAAACACGGCCTAGGACGGCCAGAGCAGGTTCTCCAGCTCGGCGTCGATGTCGATGAACTCGCTCTCCTCGCCGGCGGGCACCGCCTGGTACGTCCGGTGGAGGAAGTCGGCGAGAGGGGAGAGCGGCACCTCGAACAGCGCGTCCCCGAACGGGGAGGACAGCGCGATGTTGAGCGTGCCGTCGTCCTCGCCGGGCCAGACCTCCACGTCCCCGTTCCCGACCTTGCGCACGATGCCGACGGTGAGCAGCTCCCGAGCGAAGATCCACTCGACCGGCTCGTCGTCGCCCACGTAGAAGGCCATCCGGATCGCGTACGGGTCGTCGGCCGCGTACTCCAGCCCGGCCAGCAGAGGGACGGTCGTGCGGTCGGGGACGACGAGACGAAGGCCCAGCTCTGCTGAGACGGTGGTACTGCTGTTCATGGCCATTCCCTCTTACGTCGGTCCCGCTGGCTCACGGGGTGCCTCGGTGGCGGTACTCCTTCCCACCGACATCCCCGCGATCTATGACGCCTAACTGCCTGAACTCGGCCGAACATTCCGGCGTCCCCGGCGTTTGTGATCCATCTCACCATAGCAAAACCCGCGTCTGACCTGGGCAAAAGCGGATCATTCGCAAGATTCCTTCGTGCCGCCCCGCCTGCCCCGCGGCCCGATCCGCCCACCCTCGCGGCCTCCCGAGCGCCCATCCGCTGGCTTAGAGTAAAACCGTGGCAATAAATCATGAAAAGGACGCCCCGCCCTCGGAACCGCGCCTCTCCCACCGCTTCCGCGCCCGCATCCGGCGCAACCCGCTCCTCAACACCGCCTGGCGCGCCGGCGTCTTCCTCACCGGCGCCGCCGTCCTCGCCGGCGGCCTGATCATGATGGTGACCCCCGGCCCCGGCCTCCTCGGCATCGTCATCGGCCTCGCCATCCTCGCCACCGAGTTCGCCTGGGCCCAGCGCGCCCTCCACCGCGCCAGGACCGCCGCCGACCGAGCCAAGAAGAAGGCCCTCGACCCCCGCGCCCGCCGCCGCAACACCATCCTCGGCGCCCTCGCCGCCGCCGCCCTGGCAGCCGCCCTGACCGCCTACCTGGCCGTCTACGGCGCCACCCTCCCCTGGAACATCGAAGACCCCACCTTCTGGAGCTGACCCAAGCCCCGCCCCCCGCAAACCGGCGCGCGACCACCCCCGCAGATGCGCTAGAGTTTCCGACGTCGGAACACGCGTTCCGCAGGGGCGATTAGCTCAGTGGGAGAGCGCTTCGTTCACACCGAAGAGGCCACTGGTTCGAACCCAGTATCGCCCACGTTTCCCCAGCTCAGAGGCTTGCTCTCGAAGAGAGCAGGCCTCTTGTTGCTGTTCGGGTCTGCCGAAGTGGTCACACGTTCATCGAGGCATCACCGCAGGTCAGCCGTCCGCCAGTGATTCGGGCCGCGCGTGATGAGACTCATGGGGCAGATCTGGGGTACGGATCATGCCCCGGTTCGAATGTGGTCAGTTGGTTCGGCTAGAGGCTGGTCACTCGTCGTGCTGGCGAGACATGCGCTCTGCCGGCCACCCGGCCCGCCATGCCCGCAGACGCCCAGGAGCTTGCCACCAGCTTGACCTGGGCTGATAACGGGGGCGTCCGTGTATTGCTCACCCGCTGCGCGTGGACATCTCTTACCCCGGAACTTGGAAGTCAGGGCAAAGCCGCTGTTGGCGCCAACCCCCTGCACCACGGGCGCTCCACGGCCTGACAGGAGGCCCAGTGCGTTCAACTGGGAGGAATCTGGGAGATCATCTCTCTCCCGCCCGAATGAGGTCACCAGATCCCACCGTCGATAGGTCACTCTCCGTAAAAGTCGGTGGTGCCGCAGACGTCATCCTGTCGGGAGTTGGCGGGGGCGTGTGGCCGCGGTGGGACACCTCGGGGTCGGGCTGTTCCCAGGCCAGCGCGCCGGCAGAGCTCTACTAAAGATTTCCTCTGTCGGGGGCTTAGTCCCTGATCGACGTCAGAACCGATGTAGGCGCAACCGTCGCCTGGCCCGTGGCGAGAACCACCTACATCACTGATTTCTGCTACTTCGTGGGCCATGCGCGCGCATCCCAGTCAGTCCGTGATCTGCGGCGATGTGCTATTCCTGCGCCGGTGAGGTTCGTGTCATCGGGGTGAGGTCGTGCTCGGGACCATCGGGCCACAAGCGGGCCAGGGTCTCGGCTTCCACCGTCAGGGTGGCGGCCACCAGGCCCCAGGCTTGTTCGAGCCCGTGCGGGGCGATGGCAGCGTTCGAGGTGGCGGCGTGGAGCCGGTCGAGGAGTCCTCCCGGTGCGATCAATGCCTCAGCAAGGCGCCCTGCGTCGGTGCCGCGGTGACGGCGGGCGAGCCGGCCTAGGTGGATGTGGAGGACTCGACACAGCCCCGCGGTCTGCGCCTTGGTGGGTGTGGGCCGAGTTTGTGGTTGGTAGCGCGACGGCAGCCCGACAGACCGCTGGCGAGGATCCCACGGGCTGTGGCCGGTCACCGGCGCGTCCGGGCGGGACGGGCGGCCGGCAAGACCATCCAGGTGATGAGCTGGATTCGCTCGGCAGCGAGCGCGGCCGGGATGCCGCGTGCGTCTGCGATGGCAGCGCGGGCATGGTCGAGTAGGTCACCGACAAGCGCCAGGTGGGTGTCGGGCATCGGCGGGTAGTCGGTGTGCGCTGGTGGCTTGCCAGCAGCATCGACGGAAGTGATCCAGTCGGTCGGGTCTAGGCGGGCGTGGCGCAGGCAGTGGGCGGTGTCCAGGACGGTTGCGCCGTGTCGTGCGCCGGCGTACACGTGCGCAAACGCCGCGCCCGCACGTCTGCCGGAAGCGTCGGTGATCGAGAAGCAGTACACCACCCCTGGATTGGTGAAGGTGTCCGGGTGGACGGCGCCGGCGCCTCGGGGCAGGCCGGTGATGGCCTGTCTGACCGCTGATAGGCGTTGGGCGTTGCCCAGCCAGGCAAGGTTCCAGCCGTGGTCGCGGAGCGGGTCGTCGTCGACCAGGCCGTCCAGCAGATCGGGGAATTCCTCAGGGTTCCTGGCCCACCGTCCCAGGCTGGTGTAGCTGCCGGTGGGACAGTCGGGGAACAGCGGGTCGGGCACCCCGACGGTCTCCTTGGCGGTTTCGGCTTTCATGATCAGCCGGTCCATGAGGCTCAGCACCAGGTCCAGCCCGGTGTCGGGCAGGATGGTCCAGCAGGTCACCTTGGAGTGGGCGCTGTTGATACGGCTCAGCCGGCCGATACGTTGCCCGAGCCGCTGGGGATTCCAGGTCAGGTCGTAGTTGATGCAGAAGGCAGCCTGCTGCAGATTCACGCCCTCAGCGAGCATGTCGGTGCAGATCAGTACGTCGTAGTCGTCGCTCTTGGGCGGAATGGTCCCGTCGCGGGATGGTGCTTGCGCGGTGTCGGGGGCGAACCGTGCCATCGCGTCGGTCCGCCCAGGGTCGTCGGGTGGCGGGAAGACACCGGTGTTGACGATGCGGCCGCGTAGCTTGGCGAACCGGTCGTCCTTTTCGACCAGGGCCTCCAGCCACATGCCCAGGTCGTGGGTGGAGGCGCGGGCACTGGCGAAGATCACGACTTTGGGTCCGCGTGGGTCGGCCAGCGCACGCAGGATCAGTTTGGCGACTGCGGACCGTTTGGGATCCTCTTGGCGGGCGCGGTGCGCCAGGTCGGCCAGCCGGGTCAGCAACCGTAGGTCATGGTCGAGGTCGGCGCGCATCGTCGGGATGTCGAAGAGGTGGGCGGGCAGTTCCTGGTAGTCCTCCGGCTTGCCGGGCTCCAGCATCAAGTCGGCGATGGCGTCGCCGTCGCCGAGGGCCCAGATGACGTCTTTACGGCGCCGCGGCAGACCGGGTTTGCAGGGAAGGCGGACGACGCCCTGGTCTAGGTCCGCCAATGCCTGCTGGGTCTTGGCCTTGACGTAGTCGACGGTGTGGGAGAGGGCAGCTGCCGAGGACTCCAGGCGTTTGCACAGCATGAGGCGGATCCAGCGGATCAGCAACGGGCTCAATGCCGTGGCCGCTCCGTCCAGGGCGGGGGAGTCGTCGGCCAGCAGGTACCGCGTCCGCTGGTAGACCGCGAAGGTGAGTTGCGGGCCCGGCTTGGCTTCGCCACGCAGCTCAGCGAGTTCTTCGGCCTGCTCTGCGGACAGCCCCACCGGGCCGACGGAGTCCAGGACCTCGGTCAGCAGTCGTCGGCCGTGGTCGGTGAGGCGGTAGTAGACAGGCTGGGGGTCCAGCGTGGGAAACGACAGGTCGCTGTCGGGATAGGCGTGGCGGATGAAGATGCGATCCCGGCGCAGGATGCGGCGTTCGAGGACGTCGTAAAACCAACCTCGATCGGCCTGGGAGGCGTTGCCGCGGGACACCTCGCGCAGAACTTTCCACAGGCGTTGCCCTTCGAGGCTGCGGTGGGTGCGCCGCACCCCGTCGGTCTCCTCCGGGATCCAATTCGGCTCCAGCTCCGGGTCGGCGAGCAGCAGCAACTCCATCAGGTCGCCCTCGTGGTTGTTGACCGGGGTCGCGCTGATCAGAACGATCTGTGCGTGCGGGTTGGCTTCCAGCAGGGACCGAGCCGCGAGCATTCCCTTGGTCAGCGGATTGCGGAGCGCGTGCGCCTCGTCCACGATCAGCAGCCCGCACGGCGGCCAGGTGTGCCCCTCGTCCTCCACCTTCTTGTACTGGTTGACCAGCCTGCGGTAGCTAATCAACTCGCAGTTCACGCCCCAGGTGGTGAGGCGGTCCTGCCAGGTGGCCACCAGGGATGTCGGAACCACGATCTTGACCGGGCCCTCCCCGCTCTGGATGGCCAGCCGGGCCACTTCTCCGGCGATGAAGGTCTTGCCGAGTCCGACCGCGTCGCCGATCAGCGCTCCGCGATAGCGGCGCAGGATCGTTCTGACCTTCGCCACGCCGTCGCGCTGGTAGTCCAGCAGTCCCAGGTGGCTGGGGGGTGCATTGACCTCATCGCCGTGGACCTCGTGGAGCATCCGCAGGAATACCAATGCTGGCGGGTAGGCCAAGAACCGGTCCCACACCAGTTGCGCCAGGTCGTAGGGCTCGGCCTGCTGCCACCACTGCGCCACCGTGGCGGCGATGGCGCGCGCGTCCTGAGCGGCGACGACACTGTTGATCTCGCGGTTGGTGGTGAAGCCTGCGCGGGTGAAGTTGGAAGACCCCACGATCGCCTGGACGTCGTGGCTGTGATCGCGGTCGTGGTCGATGATGACGGCCTTGGCGTGCAGGTAGCCGCGCTGGTAGCGGCGGCAGTGCAGCCGCGGGCCGTCCAGCAGCCGGGCTAGGTCCTGCAGTCGCAGCAGCTGGTCCTTGCCCAGCGGGATGTGGTCGAGCTCGGCCCGCAGCGTGTCCTCGACTCGGCTGCTCAGCGCTGCGACCTGGGCCGGTTCCGGGCCGGTGGCGTCGATGCGGGCCAGCCGGTACAGCGAGACGAATTCATCGGGCGCCACGCCCATTAGGATCTGCACCCGGTGACCGCGCTCGATCAGGGCCCGGATCCGGCGGGTGAGCAGCATCAGCCCGCGAAAGGTCAGGAAGCTGGTGACGAACGTGATTCCGCCGGGCAGGTGTCCAGCGCCCAGCTCCAACCACTCATCCAGTTGCCGGGCGACCGAGGTGCCCCCGCCGTTCAGCAGCACTCGCGGAGCGCGCGTCTGCGTCGTGGTCATGCCTGCTCCTCCTGGCCGTGGGCGTGGGGGAGCAGCGGGGTCATCTGCTGGATGAACACCTCCAGCCGGCGCAGCAGGTCACGTTCGCGTTCCTTGACCACGATCTCCGGAACGGCCGCGGCCGTCCCGCGGGCCGGGACCGGCAGGCACTGGGCGTCTAGAGCGTCGTTGCCGCACCGTAGCTGCTCATAGGCGGCCGGCGTCCACCCGCCGTGCTCACGCAACACCTCAGCGGTCGCCGCCGTGGCCAGCACATAGTTGCCGAGAGAGTGCTCGAGCTCGCCCCGCCACAACGGCACCAGCGTCATCGGAGTCGAGGGGAACACCGCCTCCGGCTCCAATAGATCCTGCACCCCCAATCCCGCCGGGCATCCGCAGGCGAGCGCATACAGCGTGGCCACGGTGCCGAACCGGCCCCGCACGCGCGACTGAAGCCGCTCGTCCGCCACTCCCGGCCAGGGGTCAGCGGCCATCCGCACCGCCAGCGCCTGGCAGGCGTCCTGGTAGCTAGCGGCCGACAGCACCACCCGCAGGTCCTGTTCAGCCAGCCCCTGGATGGTGCGATACCGGTCGGTGACCAGAGCGTGCACCAGCCACCGGCGCGCGAACCCGTCCTGCAGCGCCTCAGGGAAGCGGGCCGCCAGATGCATCAGCAGTTGCAGCCCGGCGGGCATGTAGATCAGCGAAGCGTCGACCAGCCCGTAACGCTCGGCGCGGTCCATGACACCCTCGACTGCATGCCGGGCGCGGGTCACCGCGGCGACGACCTCAGCGGGGTCGGCCTTGTCGACCTTCAGGCGCCGGGTCCGCGCGGGCAGCTGCCGCTGGATGAGTTCGTTGAGGAGTTTGCCGGTCACCACCGCGGAAAAGCCGCGGCTCGCCGCCTTCCAGCGCAGCGGGTCCAGCACGTCGCGCCGGGCTCCTGGCACCACCAGTTCCAGTGCGACCGTCTGGAATTCCCAGTCCGCCAGGCCGTTGTCCTTGTTGAGCCGCCGGTAGGTCTCGGCGGCGCTGGCCAGATCACCGTAATGCCAGCTGACCGGCAGGCCGGCGTTCAGAATCTGGCGCCGCATGTCCCCCAACTTGGCGGCGTATTCAGCGGCTTCCCGGCTGCCTTCCTTCACCCCGGCCTCGATGACCAGCTCCGGAATGTCGGCATCGTCGGCGAGCAGGTCGCGGAGTGCCACCTGCGGATGCCGGCGCTTCCTCAACGGGCGGATGGGCAGCCGCCGGGTGGACTCCAGCACCACCCCTGCCTGCAGAGCCGGCCCGCCGAGCGCCTCCCAGATCCACTCGGGGAAGCAGCCGGGCCGGATACCAGCCGCAGCACAAGTCGCGGTCGAACGCTGCTGCCCGTCCAGGATGTAGGTCATTGCTTCCGTGGTCGCGTGGTAGCGGCCGATGTCCGGCCAGGCGTTGTCCTGCGGCTTGGACCACACCATCCCGCTGACGGGGAGCCCCCGTGCGATCGAGTCGAGCAGCTCAGCCACCCACTCTGGGCCCTTCTCGAAGGCCCGGCCGAACGACACGACATCGAATTTCCCCGCCCGCCCCATCTCGAGTATGTCGCTGATCTTGATGATTGTCGGGTCTGCCATGGTTGCCCCCAGCTCTGAACGGCCCCCTGCCTGGGACGATCCGGCCCTCACCGGATCAAGACCGTGACCCAACTATGAGCGGCACCCTCCGACAAAGCGCATCTGCGTCCGTGCAAGGAACGCGAATTGTGGCGATTTCTTCCTGTGAATCAGCATCCCTTGTGACAGGGGGTATCAAGACGCGGGCATGAGATGTTCAAGCCGACGTTCTTTTTCTCAAGAAGCCCCGTTTTGACGGCATCTCCGTGGCAAATGCCGGGCAAGGTTCCCTCAACTGCCCGATGGTTACGCCATCAGCAGCTCGATACGCAACGCCCGACAGATGCTGAGTGGTCTCGGGGGCGCTTCGGTGGCCCGCTGACGTAGTACGGCAGTCGTAGAACGTGATCTGAGCAGGCAAGCACCGGCCGTAACGTAGGACAGCAGTCCGTTGATCTTCAGGTGGGAGCCGTGGGTCCAGCCAAGGAAGACGTGGTGGCGCTGGTGAGCGACCTGCCGCGCAAGAACTGCTGAACGATCGCTGAGCATGCGGGGGATGCGACGCCGGGCAGGATGCAACATCTGCTGGAACGCGCGAAGTGGGACCCGATGGCCGCGATGGCGGCGGTCCGTGGTTTCGTCCGCGAGCGCCGGGACGATGGTGACACGGTCGCGATTCTGGACGAGTCCGGTCAGGAGAAGAAGAGCACCGCGACGTTCGGGACCAAGCGGCAGTACGTTGGCTGCGCGGGGCCGGGTCTCCAACGCCATCAACATCGTGTACTGCAGTTTCGCCACCCAGGCGGGGCATGCGCTGGTCGGTGCCCGCCCCTACCTTCCACGCGAATGGGCCACCGACCCCGACCGAGGCCCGAGCTGGGGTCGCCGAGGAGATCGCGTTCGCGACCAAGCCCGAGCTGGGCCAGCAGATTCTGGCCGACCTGCACGCCGAGGGCCGGCTCCCGGACTGGGTGACCGGCGACGGGATCTACGGCCGCGATCCGGTCCTGCGCGCCTGGCTGAAATCAGACCAGGTCAGCTTTACCGCCTGCGAGGAGGGCAAGTGCAAGGATAAGGTGAGAGAGTTGAATAGCGTTCGCGGTACGGCAGCGGCAGATCTGATGACCCTTCACAGTACTTCCCTGAAGACTGTGGCCCCCTGCGATTCGGGGGACCCGCCTTACCTGAGCACTCGGCTTAACCCCTCGATCCGGCCCGAGCAGGCGACTCGCCGCTTGGAAGGCAACGGGTGGCGTATCGCTGAGACGTATCGCCGACCGCGGTAATTCTAAAAAGTCGTCCCCGTGTGGCAGGACGAGACAGAGGCTTCATCGCGCACTCGCGGCGACCGATCGATTTCTCCGGAGTGTCCACCTGACCAGGTATTTCATTCGTGCTGGGATACGTACTTGACCCAGATGAGCAGCAGCAGCAACGGTATGGCCATGGCGACCGCCAGCCCTAGAGCGATCATCACCGGCTGCGCGATACGCGTTCCGTGAGTGTTCTCCCATTTTCGCTCGTGGAAGATTAAGCCGAGCGAACCGATGATGAAGACCCCGAGGAGGCCGAGCGGCCCGGCGCGGCGGTCGAGACGGCCAAGGACGCCGAGCTGGCGCGGCTGCGCAAGGAGGTCGCCGAGCTGAAGCTGGAACGGGAGATCCTGCGCAAGGCGGCCGCCTATTTCGCCAAGGAGACGAGCTGGTGAGCCGCTTCGGCTTCGCCCGTGGATCATCGCGGCGCGTTCGGCGTCCAGCGGCTGTGCCGGGTGCTGGGCCTGTCACGTTCGGGCTATTACCGCTGGTGCGGCTCGGCTCCGGGGCGGGCTGCGCGGGTCGCCGGCGATGCGCGGCTGGCCGGACGGATCCGCGGCGTGCATGCCGCTTCGGGCGGCGTCTACGGGTCGCCGCGGGTGCATGCCGAACTGCGGAGGCGGGCACGATGGTCAACCGCAAGCGGGTGGAGCGGGTGATGCGCGAACACGGCATCGTCGGCCGTCACCAACGACGCCGCTACCGCACCACGGTGCCCGCTCGGGCTGCCGCGGCGGTGCCGGACCTGCTGCGCCGCGACTTCAGCATCGGCCGGGCCGATGAGCGCTGGTGCGGGGATGTGACCTATCTGCCGGTCGCCGGCCGGTGGATGTTCCTGGCCACTGTGATCGACATCGGCACCCGCCGGGTGGTGGGCTACTCGATGGCCGAGCACATGCGCGCCGAACTGGTCGTCGATGCTTTGAACGCGGCGGTGCGGACCCGCGGCGGCGAGGTCCCGGGCGTGATCTTCAACTCCGATCACGGCGGGCAGTACGCATCAGCCGCGTTCGCCGGCGCGTGCGCGGCGGCCGGGATACGCCAGTCGATGGGCGCGGTCGGTTCCAGCGCCGACAACGCCCTGGCCGAGGCGTTCTTCGCCAGCCTCAAACGCGAGATTCTGCCCGCCGGCGGCTGGTCCACCATCACCCAGGCCCGCCTGGCGGTCTTTGGCTGGCTGGCCTTCTACAACACCCACCGCCGCCACTCGGCTCTCGGCTATCTCAGCCCGACAGAGTACGAGAAGCGATCAACTACGCTGACCGCTGCCGCATAGCAACCGGTGTCCACGATCAGGGTGGAAGTCCCTGGTTCACACACACCCACACGATCACAGCGGTGGCCGTCTCACGTCCCGGCCTCGATCAGACCGAGATCTCCAAGTGCGGCTGGAGTGGTTGAGGCTCCCGCAAGCGGATGCTCGGGTGTCCCTTGAGCTCTTTGGTGGCTGTGCCGCAGACAGTAGCCCTCATATCGGCTATATCGCGATATAGTCATTCTTCCTAACCGCCTGGGGTGGTGCGGTGCTCTATGTGAGCACAGACGGTTGGGGACTGTGTGCCGTCAGGCGCCCGGATCGGCGACCAATGCTGGAGCTAAGGGGGGCTCGTGACAGGGACATTAGCGGCCGAGCAGTTCGCCCAGCTGGAGCGCAGTTACCTGCGGTCCGGCGCGGACGGCGTCTACACGGTTCACGAGTGTCTCGCGGCGTCGGACTTCCACCTTCGCTTCGTCACGATGTGCACGGCCGCTGCGCTTCGCAACAGGGATCCTGATCAGGTGAGGCTCGGGCGGTCGCCCGGCTACGGCGCTTACGTCTCCTATCTGAGGACCGCGCTGTCCATCCTGCAAATACCCGATCGGTCCGACCGTGCCGGAGTCGAACGAGTCGTCCGGTTGATCGAATCCGCGCTGCACGTGGTGCTAGATGGCAGCGGAGAGGCAGGAGTGCCTGGTCTCGAACAGCTGCGGAACCATGTCTTCCATGGGGGTGCCATCCCGGATGGCCCCAACGGAGAGGCATGGACCGTGCGCGCTCGTACCGCTGTGGCGGAGACGTCCCGTGCCATCATGGAGTTCCTGAGTAACGCCACCACCGTGATCTCTGCGGGTGAGGCCGGGCTGGACCGCGTCGAACTACAGTGGACTGACAGCAGACTGCACCTGTGGCCGTTCGTGTGCGCCGACAAGTTGGGGAACTGGTGCATATTCTCGAATTTCACCGGGCGGTTGCCCGTCTATGTGCGCCGAGGCCAGCAGAGCGTACGAGTGGACGGCCGCGGTGAAAAACTTATGTACGCCCTCTATGAATCAATGGTTCCAAAACTAGAAGACAGAACCCTTCCGGATTTCATCGGAGATCTGCGGGCAGATCTCAACGGCTTCCGGGACAGAGATCATGAACTGCACCACGATGAGCGAGGCGGTATCGTCAATATCATCTGGGTGCGGGCGACCGGCACCGGAACCGAGGAACGATCCGACAATTTCCGCATTGGGTACGGTGAGCAGCGCGAATGGGAGGAGGAGTCGGGGCGCTGGATTCCTTATCCTGACTTCCTGCGTGCCATGGCCAACTGGCCGGTCGTCGCAACGAGGATACGGCAACAATTGCAAAGCCTCGAAGAGCGCCTGCTCGAGGAAGAGCAGGCGACGCTGGGATGGGCGCGCAGGTCGTCGCCGGTCCTCATCGAGCCGATGATCCGTCTAACTGACCTGCAACTGTCGCATGATGCGCGGCCACCACTTCCTTTTAGAGCCCTGCTGGAGGAAATGGACGAGCGTCCAGCGGTGCGAGGTTCCAGGACCCGCATCTATTTCGTGACAGGTGAGGCAGGGATCGGAAAGACTCGCGCGCTGCTAAGCACCGCATTGAGGCGAGCGAAGCAGGTCGAGGCCGAGAACGCCGGGACGGATTCACAGGATCGACTTCCCCTGTTCCTCTATGTGAGGTCGACGGGCCAGGCATCCAGCAGCCTGCAGACCGTCGTGGGGGCGGCCGTTAGCGAGACGCGCAACCTCAATGAGGACGCTGTGCGCACGCTGTGCCGCAACGGGCTCATCACCCTTTTCATCGACGGATTTGACGAGCTACTCGGCGGCCTCGGGTATGGTGACGCGCTGGGCTCGCTGCGGACCTGGATTGAAGCTATGGGGGGCCGCGGTGTCATCGTCGTCTCCGCCCGCTCCTCGTACTACCTACAGCAGTACCGAACGAGCCTGCAGCAGACGCAGAGCAACCGTAACCTGGCCGTGGAGCACCGGGTGGCGCTCATCCAGCGCTGGACCGACTCCCAAGTCGTCCAGTTCCTTGAGCAACACGGGCTGGGAGCCAGTGAACGGGACGCACTCGGTGACGAGGACCAGTCGCTTCTAGGTTTGCCATTCTTCGCCAGGGTCTTTGTGCAGGCGACGCAGCAGGACACACCCCGGGACCGGCCGCTCCCGGACCTGATCATCGAGCAGTACCTCGCTCGCGAGGCCGCGAAGCTCATCGCCCCGGGGGATCAGGAACGCCCTCTGCTGGACGCCGGAGAACTCCGGATCGCCTTTGAGAATCTGGCCGAACTGATGGCGGATAAGGGCGAACGCGAGGTTACTTTGGACGACCTGCAGTTCGCGGTCGAGATGGGCCTTGGCAGCACCGACATCGAGAGTCGGCGCGGCCTTACCGACCGGCTCTCAGTCCTGTGCGGGATCGCCGTCACCGGCGGCTCCGCGGCGGACCGGCGCTTCTCCTTCCAGCATGAACTGTTCTACGACTTTTTCCTGGCCGACGCGATCCTCCAGTATCTGCGGCGGGGCCAGTTCGAGCAGGTGTTGGGCACGCTGCGCCGCGCCCAACTGCGCGTCGCCACGGTCGCGCGAATCGTCCGTCTCGCCGCGGAACAGACCGCGATCCTGATCATCAGGGCCGACGAGGTGAATTCGGCGTCGGTTCAGGCAGAGCAACTTGCTCTGCTTCGCTCCAATATCGGAGAACTGTGGATGCGGTTGGTCCAGCGGACCGGCCGACTGGGCATACCACTGATCGGAAATGCGACGTTCGAAAGACTCGACCTGACCGAAGTCGAGCTCGACTCCATCCGTTTCGTGGAGTGCGAGTTCGGGACCCTGGTCCTTCCGCCCCAGGGCACCTGGGCCATGCGACTAGACAGGTGTTACATTGAGACGTTGTGGGTCAAGGGCCAGGCATCGCTGGATGGGGTGAAGAGCTTCGATGGCAGCGTCGTGTCTCAGATGATTTACCGGGACGCGCTGCTCGAAAAGCCGAGCGAGGTCGCACGTGAGCTGCACAAGCTGGGCGTTCCCGTCCCGCTGAGGGAGGACGCGGCGACCGAGAGCCGACTTGAAGAGGCGGCGTCGTATTTCCTGGACAAGATCGCACAGAGGGCCGACACTGTCTTCGTCTTGAAGCACGGCTACCAGTCCGCCACCACCAACATTCGCTGGCCGCACGAATACGGTGACGCCGTATGGGCGGACTTCATTCGTATCCTCCAGCAGTCGGGGGTCGCGGAACTGATGACGTTGCCCGCCTCCGGTCCCCAGATCCTCCGGGTCAAGTTCCTGGCGTCGGTCGAAGCTCTGCGCGACCGTGACTCTAGCGATGAGACCATCGCCCAGTTCTGGGAGCTCGCTGCGAAGCGGTCTTGACATATTCACTCGAGGGTGCAACGAGCCGTGAGACGGACGCGATCAGGAAGTGTGACTTCTTCGCTGCCGATTCCAGCGTGGCCATTACCCCAGATCGCCATCGCCACCAGGGCGGGTCTCCGGTTGCAGCCAGCGTGGCCGACCTGACGATGAGCTTCATCGGCGCCTCGAGCGAGAGCCTGCATTGGCTCCTCCAGGAGCTACCCCTACGGCGCGGCCGCCTTGACGGCGAACTTGGCGACCAGGCCTTCGCCCTGGCCGATCCCGACCGCTAATGGTCGAACCTGCAGGCCATGTCCGGCGGCCCCGAGTTGACCGCGGGTGGGGACAGCGAGCCGCCGCTCTCGCCGCCTACTGCAAGTAACCCGACGACGAAGGCGACGCTCATCATGTGCTGCACCTGCACCTCAGCCGTGGCCGTTGCTGGGACGACGCCGGGGTAGGGCTGCTAGACCTGCACGGCCTCAGAGGTGAGAAGCGGATCACCTCATCGGTGCTGTTCGATCTGGCGAGCTGTCTTTCGTGGTCGTGGCCGGGCTGGGTGGCCTGGTGAGTCTGGTGGTGGCTCACCGCAAGCAGCGCACCGAGGAGAACGCCGCGCTGGGCGAACAACCCGACCGGTGCACTGATCGAACCCGCGCGGCGTTCCGGCTACTTTGGGTCAGTGCGGTCGTTGGCATGGGGTGTTAATTGTGGGAGATCGCAACGGACCTGATCTTCCCTGAGGTGCGCTGTGAAGGAGCAAAGGATGCTGTCTGAGCTGCGGTGTTGTTGAGAGGCGGCTTCCATGGGCTTGATTGATCGTGTTCACACCGAAGAGGCCACTGGTTCGAACCCAGTATCGCCCACCCCAAGTTTCCGCAGGTCAGAGCGTTGCCAACGACGTGATCTCGTGTGTTCCAATGAGCGCTTCGTAGTCTCGGGAGCCAGTTTCGGGAGCCACCGTACGCTTCGCAGTTTCCCGAAGCGCTCACACAGACGGTCGATCAACCTGAGTGCGTCATCTCGGGCTGGTCAAGGTCTGCGGTGAGGCCAGGTCATCGGGGTCCGGTAGACCACGAGCCTGAACATCGTGTCGGCTCTTATTGTCCCGATCGTGGCGACGTTGGGCTCGATGGGCGGCCGATCGGTGGCGGGGGCGCACCATGGCGCCCGGCGCGGCGCTTCCCGAACCTTCCAGACCCCGTGATCCCCGGCTCGCTAAGCACGCTCACGTTCTGGTCGCAGCGCGGTACGCCCGCAACTGCACCGGCCTCCTGTCCACCGTTCTCGGGCTGCCGCGGTACCGTCGCCAGCGGGCGCTCGACCGCTTGGCTGTGTGGCAGAGGGGACTGATTGGTGGCGTGCGTGGACGCCGTAGGCGCGGGCCAATCCGTCCAGACCGTCGGACCATCCCTGGCCTACGGCACGGAGCTTCCACACAGTGGCCCCATTGGCGGTGTGCCGGTAGAACTCGGCCATGACCATGGCCTTGATGTGCGGGTCGGCTCTCACGGGAAAGTGCCACGCGGCGCCGGTGACGCAACTGGTCTCGAGGTAGGCGTTAATTAGAGCTTCGCAGGGAGGCCGGTGTCGACGTCCATGTTGACCGAGACCACCACGCGGTGGACGTGGGATGGAAGGGCCGCCAGGTGCAGCGCGGCTCGTTCAACGGCCTGTGGGCCGGTGGCGTCTTTGCCGAGCAGGCGGGCGGCTCCGCCCGCGGCTGTGGGCTGGTTGTAGAACACGAAGTCCTCGTCGCTGGCGACGAGGTCGTTCTCGCCGATGAGCAGTAGGGTCAGGTCGGCGTCCGGACCGGTGAAGCCGAAGGTGATCAGGAGCCCTTGGTGAGCGGTCTCTGGCAGCACCACCGTCTGCCCCGGCACCAGCGCCGTCGGCGGAAGCGGCTCGAGCGGCTGCGACACGGACGGGCGCGTTACTGAAGGCTGCGGTTGCGGGAGAGGCGGCAGGGGGGTCGGTGCGGCCGGCATCGGGGGCCGCGTCTGGGGCGGTGATGGTGCCGTCTGTTGCTTCCACCTGCGCGAAGGGCGTGAGCTGATAGTGGTCGGCTGCAGGCGGTTGCGGCGGCACGGGAGCGTTGGCCATGCCGGTCTCGATGCGCGCCAGTGACGCGGTGGCGGGTTCGGCGTCGTCCTGGAGGCTTGCCAACAAGGTGCGAAGTCCTGCGACCTTGTCGGTGTCCAGGGGCTTGACCTTGGTGGACAGATTGCCGGACGCGGTTGTGGTGATCGAGCAGGCCACTTCCTGCCCGATGTCCAGGAAGTGCAGCGCGTCTTGCGGCTGGCGCCAGGGGGTGCTCTCCACGGCCTGGCGGGTCCAGCGTCCGTAGGCGATTATGCCGAGCCGCTGGGTGTCGGGGATGCGGGTGAGGGCGGCCAGGTCGATGGCGGTGATGGCGGGTGCGGTGGCGAAGGCCTCTTTGAGGGTGGCGATGATGTTGGAGCCGAGGGTGGTCAGCCACCACAGCATCCGGTCGCGCTGGGTCAGCTTCTTCAATGTGGGCCGGCCGGCGGACGTCATACCGGGGGTCTGGTCGGGCAGGGAGTCCAGGTCCTGCTGGCGTATCACCACCGACAGGATCCCGTCCTGGACGCCGACGGCGCAGCCGGCGGCGGGGTTGTCGGCGAACGCGGTGTTCACCGCCTCGCACACGATGTCTTCATCGTTGCAGAGCAGCGCCTTCCACCATTGCGCCGCCTCGGCTGCCAGTTGCTGGTGCAGTTGCTGCAGGCGGGCCTGCTCGGCGCCTAGGTAGGCGGCGGCGTCCTGCTCGGTGGCTTGTTTGGCGGCCGCGCGTGCGGTCCGCGCGAGCCAGCCGATGCCCTGCAGATGGAACGCCAGCGCCTCCGCGCGCGCCCACGCGAGTCCGAGCTGCGGGGGAGGGGGACGACCGGAGGTGCGGCCTTGGGAAAGTCCTGCAGGTGGACGCTGGTGGATTGGCGCCGCAGTTCCTGCAGTTGGGCGATCGCGGCGTCCCGCTCTGCCGCCTGCTGAGCGCGTTCGGCTTGGCGCCGGGCTCGCTCTAGCTGGGCCGCGGACGGGGCTGTGGAGCGGCGGGCCGGTGCGCGCCGTGTCGTCGTTGTTCGCTTCCGCCCGCCGTTAAGGGAAGTGGATGCGTAGAACGGGCCCATGCCACTGGATAGGTGTGTTCCACCGGATCCCATACTGACCCGCGCGGCCCGGGGACCGACCGAAGTGCGCACCCCGCGGGTCGAGACTCGCACACTCATTCCGGGCACACCGACACGAAAACCGAATCCTATGATCCCCTCCCGCACTGGAGTGTCCCACCACCTGACCAGGCAGGCCGACGCATGACCACAACCTGCCGCACACAAGAGCCCAGCTCAACACTCCCAGTTCCCCTGGAGATGCCTCTCCCAGGTAAAGAATGATCTTGCTGGGGAGCGAGTGATCTGTGGGTGAACACCCACTTCTTCGGCGGAAAAATACTCGTCATATCCGTGATTGACCATGTCGACGGCACCACCTCGACTACCATAAGCGATCTTCCGGCTACCGTGGCGTGAGGTTCCCCCGTAGCGCGGAGCTTGTCCGTGGATCCGGGAGAAGCTCAGGCGGAGGTGGACGAGCCGGAGGAGGAAGCCGCGCGTCATCCGATCCGGGAGCCGGGAGGTGACCGGCTGCTGGACGAATTGCAGGCCCGGTTCCGTGACCGGACCTGAGGGCTGCGGCTGACCGCTGAAGGGTCCCTGTTCGGCGACCTGGTCAAAGCCATGCTCGAGCACGCTTCGAGGCCGAGCTGACCGCCCATCTCGGCTACGACAAGCACCACACCGACGGCTACGGCACCGGCAACTCATCCAACGGCAAGATCGCCAAGGCGGTGCAGACCGGGGTCGGGCCGGTGCCGCTGGCGATGCCCCGTGACGAGGCGGGCTCGTTTCCAGCCGGTGCCGGTGCCGGTGCCCAGCGCGGGGCGGATTTCGGGTGGCCTGGAGGACATGGTCATCTCGTTGTATACGCACGCCATGACGGTGCACGACACCGTCCACCACCTCGACCAGGTTTACGGCCCCCACGCCGCCGACCCGTTCGGCAGCGACGAGGCACCCCTAAGGCTGGCTGGCATGTACGCCTGGAACGCCTCAACCAGGACAATTCTGCCCGGCGACAGATCATCGTCAACGTCATCCGTACCTACCTGGGCATGCCGCCGTGGTCCACATCGCGATGACCGAACTCATGACCCGCCGCTCACCGGCGAGAGCACCCCCACCTGGCGCGGCACCTGCCCGAACCAGGCAGAAACCGCAGGACGGAACAGCCACTAATTAGTCAAGGGGAGTCCTTCTATGTACAAGGCGATTACTACCTGGGCGATAGCCTGGAGGTCTCTTGTATGGGGGGTCTCGTGAACGAGGTAGTGGCATACGAGGTAGGAGAGCCCTGTTGGGCTGGCTTGTACAGTCCGAATAACGAGGTGTCGACGGCCTTCTATGAAGGTTTGTTCAATTGGAATTCGTACACGATCTCCTATGAACGGCTCGGCGACTGCACCACTTTCACCATGGGGCCGGACCCTGTCGAGACAGCGGGGATGACGAAGCTCCAGGACGACACTGAGGCACCTGGCTGGACCTGTTTCTTCAGCGTCACCGACACCGATGCGGCCGTCGGTACGGTCGAGGGGGCGGGCGGGCGTGCCTACTCGGACCCGTACGACAACGCCCATCTCGGCCGGGCGGCGCTGTGCGCGGATCCGCTGGGCGCCGGGTTCGGCCTCTGGCAGGCGTACATCTGGCGCGGCGCGTTGAAGAGCGGAGAGCACGGGACGCTTGCGTGGATCGAGTTGCTCTGCCCGGACGTCGAAGCGGCGAAGCGCTTCTACGCGGACGTGTTCGGCTGGACGTTCACCACCGAGGACCACGGCTCCGGCGCATACACCTTGTGCCGCCTCGGTGACCGCTATGTCGCGGGCATGTCCCAGGCAGACCGCCTCCAATACGGGGACGCGCCCGCCTGGGCTCCTTACTTCGCGGTCACCGACTGCGATACCTCTGCGGACCGGGCCGTCGAGTTGGGAGGTACCGTCGAGGCACCGCCGATGGAGGGCCCGGTGGGCCGCGTCGTCGTCATCGCCGATCCCACTGGAGCACAGGCGGGACTCATTCAAGGCGGTTGACCGGGCCGCGTGAACTCCTTCTGCGTTCTGCTGCCATCGCGTTCGCTTGGCACGGCGCCAGGACCGCCAGGCAGTGCTGCACCTGACGGTCCCGTGTCGAGCTTCCTGCCGCGGTAGTCGTCTGGCCGGTGTTCGCCCGGTCGGGGCGGCGGTCACTCTGTCAGCAGTAGACGGACTTGAGTTGCTGGTAGCCGGCCATGCCCTCAGGGCCGAGTTCGCGGCCGATACCGCTGGCCTTAACGCCGCCGAAGGGCGCGGCCGGGTCGGGCATGTACCTGTTGATGCCGATCGTTCCCGTGCGGACCCTGCGGGCCAGGCGCAGTGCCCGGTCGGTGTCGGTAGACCAGACGGTGCCGCCCAGGCCGTAGTCGGAGTCGTTGGCGATTCGCACGGCATCCTCGTCATCGCGGTAGGGGATGACGGTGAGGACCGGCCCGAAGATCTCCTCCCGGCTGATTGCGGCATCGTTGTCGACGTCGGCGAACACGGTCGGGTCGACGAACCAGCCGCGGTCGTGGTCGGCGGGGCGGCCGCCGCCCGTCGTGACGCGGCCGCCCTCGGCCCGGCCCTTGGCGATGCAGGATTCCACGCGGTCCCGTTGGCGGGCTGTGGCCATCGGCCCAATCTGTGTGCCTGGATCGAGTGAGTCGCCGACGCTCATCGAGCGGGCGAACTCGGTGAAGACGTCCACGACCTCGGTGTACCGGTGCCGCGGCGCAAGCACCCGGGTTCCGAGGAAGCAGGTCTGGCCATTGTTTGCCAGGGTGGCGACGAAAAGGTCGGCGCTGATGGTGCCCAGATCCAGGTCGGCATCGTCCAGGACGATCGCGGCCGATTTGCCGCCCAGCTCCAGTGTGACCGGGCGCAGCAGCCGCCCGCAGGTCTGGGCGATCTCTCGGCCGGCGGCGGTGGACCCGGTGAAGGCGACCTTGTCGACGCCCGGGTGGGCGACGAGATGGGCGCCGAGGTCACGGCCGCCGGGGACGATGGTGAGGACGCCCGGTGGCAGGCCGGCGTCGATCGCTGTTCGGGCCAGGAGGAAGGCGTCCAAGACGGTCTCGGGGGACGGCTTGACGACGACGGTGCAGCCAGCGGCCAGCGCGGGGGCGATCTTCATGAAGCCGAGCGTCTGCGGGAAGTTCCACGGCACGATCGCCGCGACGACCCCTACGGGTTCTCTGAGTACCTTGATGCTCCCGCCCAGTATGCCTGGGCGGTTCTCCTCCTGCTGCGCTTCGGCGAGATCGGCGTAGTAGCGCAGCAGGAGGGCCGGGTAGAGGGCTTCCAACTGGGATGCGACCGCCACCGGCATCCCGTTCTGGGAAGAGACGAGCTCGGCGAACCGGTCCTTGCGGGCTTCGATCAGGTCGGCGAAGCGGCGCAGCGTTGCGGCCCGCCCGGCGGGGTTGAGGTCCCGCCATGCGGGGAACGCGGCGCGGGCGGCGGCCACGGCGGCGTCGGCGTCGGCCGGCCCGGCGGCCGGCACCTCGCCGATCGGCTCCTCGGTGTTCGGTGACACGACGCGGATCGTCATACGGGTTGTCGGGGCCACCCAGTCGCCGCCGATAGGCAGCGAGTCGTAACGCTTGATCATTGGTTTCCTTCCTTCTGTGCCTTGCGGAGCCTGCGCTCGCCGATTCACCGGGAGCCGTTCAGCATGGATTTGATCCAGGGGATGGTCATCGCGAAGAGTGCGGCCGCCCCGAGCGAGGCGAGGCCGAGGACGGAGAAGTAGGCGCCCTCGCGTGCGGGGGAATAGAAGCCTGCCAGCATGCCCGAGGCGGCCGATCCCGCCGCTGTGGACAAGAACAGCAGGGCGACTGTCTGGGTCTGGAACGCCTTCGGTGCGAGTTGGGTCGACAGCGCCAATTGCACGGGGGACACGAAGAGTTCCGCCAGCGTGAAGACCAGGAGGATCCCGGCCAGCGCGAGCGGCGGGTTGACCGCGCCGTCGTTTCCGGCCATGGGGAGAAAGAGCAGGAACGACAGGCCGATCAGGACGACTCCGACGAGGAACTTCGTCGGCGTGGACGGCTCGTGGGACCCGGCGCGGGCCCACAGCGACACGAGAATCGGGGTGAGGAGGATGACGAAGAATGGCACTGCTGAGCTGAAGAACTCCGGCGGCATGGCAAAGCCGAGGACGTGGAGGTCGAGGCGGGTTGCCGCGTAGACCTGCACGACCGTGAACTGCTGCTGGTAGAGCGCCCAGAAGACGCAGTTGATGAGGAACATCGGGATGAGCCCGTACACGCGGCGCCGTTCCGCGGCCGATACCTTCGCGCTGCACAGCATGGTCGTGAAATAGCCGACGATGACCGCCACCACGACGACGGTGATCGCGGTCGCCAGATGACGGATCGACAGCGCACCCACCGCGGCTGCCAGCACGAGGAGGAGTAGGACGCCGGCCGCTGCGGCGGCCGCCTTCACCATCGCGGACCGGGGCAGCTGGTCCGGCACGGTACGCCCGCGTGGGGCCAGGTGCCGACGTCCTCCGTAGAGCAGGACCAGGCCGATGGCCATGCCGATCGCCGCGATCCCGAAGCCGTAGTGGAATCCCAGGCGGGTGCGTGCGAGCCCGGTCAGAAGGGGGCCCGCCAGGGCTCCGATGTTGAGGCCCATGTAGAAGAGCAGGAATCCGTTGTCGCGGCGCCGGTCCCCTTCGCCGTACAGGTGCCCGAGCGAGGAGGTCAGGTTGCCGATCTGGCCACCGCTTCCCACCACGAGCAGGGCGAGCCCGATCCAGACGCCGGCGAATCCCGGAACGATGGCGAGTGCGACGTGACCGAGCATGATGAGCGTGACGCTGCAGAAGAGCGTCCGCTCCGAGCCCAAGAGCCGGTCGGCGACCCAGCCGCCGATCACCGTGCAGAGGTAGACCAGGCCGCCGTACGCGCCGATGACCGACGTGGCCTCTGCCTTGGACAGGCCCAGCCCGCCTTCCGACACCGGGAAGAACAGGTAGTACAGAAGGACGACCTGCATGCCGTAGAAGGAGAATCGCTCCCAGAGGCCGATTCCCACTAGCGTCACCAGTCCTCGCGGCTGGCCCGCGATCGTTGCCGGTCTCGCCGGGTCCGCATTCGTTGTGGTCATGGTGGCGCCCTTCTCTAGGCGGTCATCAAGGTCCGTGCCGTGGTGATGAAGTGGTCGATATCGGTGGTCTCGGTGTCGAAGGAACAGACGAACCGAACGGTGCCGGCCGCCGCGTCCCAGGTGTGGAAGGAGAATTCGTCCGCTAGGCGTGCCGTCATGGTCGGCGGCATCCTCGCGAACACCGCGTTCGCCTGAACCGGATGGAGGACCTCGACGCCCGGGACGGTGCTGAGGCTCAAGGCGAGGTAGGAGGCGGCGGAATTGGCCGCCATGGCGTTGCGACGCCACAGCCCGTCGGTGAGCAGGGCCACGAACTGCGCGCTCAGGAAGCGCATCTTCGAGGCCAACTGCGTCACCTGCTTGCGGGTGTGCAAGTAGTGCTGCGCGGCGGCGACTCCTCCGGCGCTCCCCGCGAAGACGACGGCCTCCCCGAAAAGCAGCCCGTTCTTGGTGCCACCGAACGAGAGGATGTCGACGCCCGCCGCTGTGCTGACCTCGGCGAGCGAGCTTCCCACCGACACGGCCGCGTTGGCCAGCCGGGCGCCGTCCATGTGCACCAGCAGGCCCCGCTCGCGGGCCCAGGCAGCCAGCTCTGCCACCTGGGCCGGCCGGTACACCGTGCCGAGTTCGGAGGCGTTGGTGAGCGACAGGACCGCGGGGACGACCTGATGCTCGCCGCGGCCGACGGGCGGCATGGCTGCTTCCAGCCGCTCGGGGGTGAGCAGACCGCGCTCTGCGGGCACGGGGATCACGGTGCTTCCGGTGAGGCGGGCCGGTGCCCCGCACTCGTCGGTGTGCAGGTGCGCGTCGGCTGAGCACATCACCGCCTGGTAGGGCCGCAGCGCCGCGGCGAGCGCGGACACGTTTGCGCCCGTACCGTTGAAAACCAGGAACGTCTGGCTGCCAGCCCCGAACTCCGCGGAGAGCAGGTCTTGCGCGCACGCGGTCCAGGAGTCCGCGCCGTAGCTCGGTGCGTGGCCGACGTTGGCCTCTGCCACCCTCGCCAGCACCTCGGGATGCACGCCGGACGCGTTGTCGCTGGTGAAGCCCCGCCGTGGCGGCGGGGGCCGCCTGTCAGCCATGGGAGGTCCCCAGCCATTCCATGGCGGCGGCGACCAGCGCGCTCACCCCGGTGGTGAGCGTGGGCTGCACAATCGGCGCGAAGAGCGGGGAATGATTGGACGGGATGTCCTCGTCCACCGTGCCCGCCTTCAACGCGGTGGCGTATGCCTCGGGATCGGTGCCGCCCAGCGACCAGAACACCGAGGGGGCACTGGCGGCCTCGCCGAACTCGCCGAAGTCCTCGCTGCCCATGATGGGCGCGATCTCGGTGGCCGCGTCGTCTCCCAGCAGCGCCCGCAGGGCGCCGGCGACCCGCTCGGTCGCCACCGGGTCGTTCACCGTGGGGGAGAACCGGGCCAACTCGTCGAACCGCGGTGGCCGGGGTGAGCCCGAAGCGGCGCACTCGGCCTCGATGATGCGCCGCACTGAGGACACCATGCGCGCGCTGACCTCCCGGTCGAAGCTGCGGATGCTGAGGCTGAGGTCGGCGTGGTCGGCGATGATGTTGGCCTTGGCCCCGGCGCGCAGAGCGCCGACGGTCAGCACCGCCTGCTCGTCTGCGGCCACCTCACGCGAGACGATGGTCTGGAGCCGCATCACCGTCGAGGCCGCCAGAACCACCGGGTCCACCCCGGACTGCGGCCGGGAGCCATGCGCGCCCCTGCCGTACAACCGCACGTCGAAGCCGTCGGAGGCCGCCAGGAACGGCCCGCTCCGATATCCCACGGTCCCGGCGGGGTGGGGGAAGACGTGCTGGCCCAGCACGACGTCGGGCTTCCCAGTGATCTCGAAGAGACCGTCGGTGAGCATGCGCTGGGCGCCGCCGCGCCCTTCCTCAGCGGGTTGGAACACCGCGATGAGCGTGCCGGACCAGAGGCCGGCCGACGCCGCCAGCAGCCGCGCTGCACCCAGCAGGCAGGTCACGTGGACGTCGTGGCCGCATGCGTGCATGAGCGGGACGGTCTCGCCCGTATCTTCCGTCGCGGTCGCCGTGCTCGCGTAGTCGAGTCCCGTCTGCTCCTTGACCGGCAGAGCGTCCATGTCCGCGCGGAGCATGACGGCGGGGCCTTCGCCGTTGCGTAGAACGCCGACCACGCCGGTGGCGCCGATCCCATCGGTCACCGCGAACCCGTCCATCTGAAGCCGGGCGGCAACGATGGCCGCCGTCCGGTGTTCGGCGTAGGCGAGCTCGGGATGCGCATGCAGATCCCGATAGACGGCCTCCAGATCCGGCATGGCCTCGGAGAGGGATCGCAGCACGTCCGGTGTGGGCATCGACACGACTCCAAAGTTCGATTAACGCACGTATGTTCGCTAGTGGAGGCATCGTAAAGCGACCTAGGCGTGCTGGCAATGGTTGATTTCGGCGGAACCGCCACGTCAGGGCGTTGCGTCGACCGCCCGGACGTCGTAGCGTTGAGCTCGAACGAAAGACGAACATCTGTGCGTTAATCGAACATGGAGGGTGCTGTGAGCGGGAACGGCTGGGATCTGATCGTCGTGGGGGCGGGTTCGGCGGGGGCCCCGCTCGCCGCCCGGGCAGCCGAGAAGGGCGCGCGGGTACTGCTCCTGGAGGCCGGCCCGGACTACACCGCTGCCGAGATGCCGGAGGTGTGGCGGTCGCCGAACCCGATGCGTGCTCTCCTCGATCCCACCGCCTCCGAACTCCTCATCTGGCAGGGCCTCGATGCGACCAGGACCGACCGGCAGGCCCCGGCGCCCTTCTGGCGGGGCCGCGGTGTCGGCGGCAGCTCTGCGGTCAACGGGCAGATCGCGATCCGGCCGCCGATGGAGGACTTCGATGACTGGGCCGGCGCCGGATGTACCGGCTGGTCCCCGCGGGATGTGCTGCCCTACTTCGCCAGGCTGGAGGACGACGAGCAGTTCGGCGACGAGCGGTACCACGGGCGCGGCGGCCCCATCCCCATCCACCGGACGCCCCAGGACCAATGGGGCGCGGTCGACGCCGCGCTGCACCGCGCGGCCACCGCGGCGGGCCACCCTTGGGCGCCGGACGTCAACGCGCCCGGCGCGACGGGGCTCTCGCCCTACCCGATCAACTCTCGCGGCGGGCGCCGGGTCACCACGAACGACGCCTACCTCGAACCAGCCCGGAGAGGGACTGGACTGACCGTCCGGGGGGACTCCCTCGTGGATCGCATCCTCGTCGCCGACGGCCGGGCTGTCGGTGTCCGCGTCGTCACCGGCGGCACCGCGACCAGCGAATACGCGGATCTCGTCGTGCTGAGCGCCGGAGCGGTCCACAGCCCGGCGATCCTGATGCGGTCGGGCATAGGCCCGGCCGGTGACCTGCGAGCGCTAGGCATCGAGGTGCTGCGTGACCTGCCGGTCGGCCAGGGGCTCCAGGACCACCCTGTGGTCTTCTTCGGCATCCCGCTGAACGCCGAGTCGGCGGTGCGCACGCCCGACGACCGGCATACCAACGTGTGCGTCCGGTATTCCAGCGGCGATCCGGAGGGGCAGCCGAACGACATGCTGCTCTCATCCGGCAACCAGAACGTGCTGGCGATGGAGTTCGCCGACCTGCGTTTCGGCGCCGGCGCCTTCGGGGTCTGGGTCAACCAGGTCTACTCCCGGGGGACGGTACGGCTGGCCTCACCCGACCCGACCGTCCAACCCGAAGTGCACGAGCGGATGCTCGCCGACCCCCGCGACCTCGCCCGGCTGCGAGCCGGCATACGGCACGTCGTCGACCTGGCCCGCAGTGACGACGTCGCGCCGATCACCGCCCACTCTCCGGACCGGCTCAACGAAGACCTGCTCAAGGTCATCGATGACGACACGGCACTGGACGGCTACCTGCTCGCCACCGCCTACGACGCCCAGCACGCGACCAGCACCTGCGCCATGGGCGACCCGTCGGCCCCGGCCACGGTGGTCGACCCGGACTGTCGCGTCCTCGGGCTGGACGGGCTCCGCGTCGTGGACGCCTCGATCCTGCCGACCGTGCCGCGCGCCAACACCAACCTCGTGGCGATCATGGCGGGCGAACTGATGGCGGACCGGATCGGCTGACGAGAAGGGAACGACCATGCGTACACTGCGCAACCTGGTCGGTGGAGCCTGGAACCCGTCCGCCGACCCCTCACTTCTCGACCTGGTGGACCCCGCCACCGAAGAGACCGTCGCCTGCCTCCCTGGCGGCTCTCCGCACGACGTGGACCGCGCCGTCGCCGCGGCGGCCAAGGCGCAACCCGGGTGGCGGGCGCTGGGCGTCGCCGAACGGGTGCGGCGGATCGGCGCGTACGCCGACGACGTCGGCGCCCACGCGGACGAACTGGCGCGGCTCCAGTGCCAGGAGATGGGGCAGCCGGTCGTACTCGGCCGCTCCTTCGTCGAGGCTGGCGCGGCGGCACTGCGAAACGACGCCGAAGCCGCCCTGGACTACCCGTTTGCGACCTCAGTCGCCCATGACGGGGGCGCGACCGAGATCGTCCGGCATCCGCTGGGGGTGGCGGCGGTCATCACGCCCTGGAACTTCCCCGTCGCCACCCTGCTGTCGATCATCGGACCGCTGCTGGCCGCGGGCAACACCGTGGTCGTCAAACCCTCAGAGCGCTCGCCGCTGTCGGCGGCCCGCCTGTGCGAACTGCTCTCGCTCCCGGACGGAGTCGTGAACCTCGTTCTCGGAGACGCGCGGGCGGGTGCACCCCTGGCCGAGCATCCCGGGATAGGCCTCGTCCATTTCACCGGATCCGTCCCGGCGGGCCGGGCGGTCGGCGCCGGTGCCGGCCGCCGGCTGCACCGCGCGATCCTGGAACTCGGCGGCAAGGACCCCGTGATCATCGACTCGGACGCCGATCCGATCGGCGCGGCCGCGGCGGTCGCGCACGGCGCCTTCGTCAATTCGGGCCAGATCTGCACCTCGATGGAACGCGTCTACGTCCACCGCGCCATCGCCGACCGGTTCGTCGACGCGCTGGTGGACGCCGCGCGCGGGTACACCTACGGCGACGGGCGCGACGCGTCGACGGTCCTCGGGCCGCTGGTCGACCGGCGCCAGCGCGATCTGGTCCACGGGCACGTCCTCGACGCCGCCGCCAAGGGGGCGAGGATCCGCATCGGCGGGGAGGTGCCGGCCGGGCCGGGCTTCTTCTACCCGGCCACGGTCCTGACCGGTGTGGACGACTCGATGGCGGTCATGACCGAGGAGACGTTCGGCCCGGTCGCCCCGGTGCGGGTCGTCGACTCCTTCAAAGAGGGGGTGGAGCTCGCCTCGCGCTCACGCTTCGGCCTTGCCGCGACCGTGTACACCGGGAACCCCGACCACGTGACCGCGGCCCGCACGATCCCCGCCGGGTTGCTCTGGGTGAACGAATGGCAGGGCGGCGGCCCCGGGCGGCTCTTCGAGCCGGCGAGGGACAGCGGTATGGGCGCCTGGGGCGCGCAGGCCGCCTACGACGCCGCGACCCGACCGGCGGCGATCCACACCGCCCCGGTTCAGAGGAGCTGAGCGTGCAGTTCGTCAGCGGCGTCCCGCAGGAGCGACAGGACCTCGCCGCGCATGACCTCCGCGGAGAACCGCTCGATGTTGCAGCCGACGTGGATGGCCGCGATGACGCGGTCGTCCCAGCGGCGCAGTGGGACGGCGATGGAGTGCGCGCCCGCATCGACGTCGTTGGCCACGTAGCAGTAGCCGTCCTCGCGGATTCGGTCGAGCGTCTCCTCGTCCACCGAGCCACCCGCCGCCTCGATCGCCGCTCGTCCGCGCGCGCTTTCGTCCGGAGGCAGGAAGGCAAGAAGAACCTTGCCCAGCGAGGAGACTGCCGCAGGCGTCCGGTAGCCGATCCCGCTTCCCACCTGGATCAGGCGGTTGGGTACGGAACGGGCGACCATCACCGCGTCCGCCTCGTCGAGGACCGCGACCGAGCACGCCTCCTGCAGCCGAGCACAGATGCGGTCGCAGACGGGCTGCATGACGGCGCTGGTCATGTTGGACGTCAGGTAGCCGGACGCGAGCCGCAGGATTCGGGGTGTGAGCTCGTAGGCTCGGCCGTCGGCCGCCAGATAGCCCAGGTGCTCGAGGGTGAGAACGGCCCGCCGCACCGTCGCACGGGAGAGGCCCAGCTCGCGGGCCAGGTCGGCCTGGGTCAGCCGCCGATTCTCGGCGGAGAAGGCCGACAGCACCGCCAGCCCGCGCGCCAACGCCTCGGAGAAGTCCGCCGCATTGGGTGCGTTGGCGATCCGCCGCTGCCGTCGTGCCTCACTGTCGCGTTCCGCCAAGCGTCCCATCGTGCCATTCCGTCCCGTAGTCAGACCCCAACCGTAGCGCGCGAACACTTGTGCGGCAATCGGACACTATGAGCACCGTTTCGTCACCCACATCGACAGCGAAGGGCACACGAGCATGCCTGACCTGACCTTCGTCGCGATCTCCGGAAGCCTCCGGCGCCGATCGCACAACACCGGCCTGCTCCGGGCTCTCCGGGAACTGGCCCCGCCTGGTGTCACCCTCGACATCGTCGAGTCTCTGGGATCCCTACCCCACTTCGACCAGGACCTGGAGGACGGCCCTGCACCCGCACCCATCGCGGACCTGTGCCGGCGCGTGCGGCGAGCGGACGGGGTCGTCATCGCCACACCCGAATACAACTCCTCGATCCCAGGCGCCCTGATGAACGCCCTCGACTGGCTCTCCCGCCCAGCCCACGACCCGTCGCTGCGCGGCAAACCCGTCGCTGTGCTCGGGGCCTCCCCGTCACAGTTCGGCACCGCCCGCGCTCAGCTCGTCCTGCGCCAGATCCTCCACCGCATCCAGGCTCCCGTCGTCGCCCACCCTGAGGTGACGCTCTTCCGATCCCATGAGCGTTTCGACGTCGGGGGCGCCATGACCGGAGACGAGATCACCGAGGGCCTTCTGCGGGAGTTGCTCGCCGGCCTCATCGACCTGGCCGAGCGCACGTCCAAGGCGTCAAAGGGCGCCGCACCGGTCTGAGGGGCGGGAACCACTCGTACGAAAACCAGCCCGCCCAAGGGCCTGCTCCCTACCCGTCACCAAGTAAGAAGGACACGTCATGACATCGAGTCCCAGCACCCTGGTTGAGCGCAGCATCCCCTTTCTCTCCGAGGTCAGGAACCGCACTGCGGGCCCTGACCTGGAATCCTGGCTCAACACGACCTACGGCCCGGGTTCTCCCCTGTGGGACGACCTGGCCGGAATGGTGACCGACGGCGTAGCGGCCGGCTGGGCGGCGAACATCGAAGTTGACGGCCCCGACTACCGGCGCAGCCGGATCGCCGAGCCGAGTGAGGAACTCCACTACTTCAGCATCACCGCCGTCTACATGAACAGCGTCCCGCCCTATCGCGGCCAGTACCACCAGCACCCCTACGGAGAACTCAACCTCGTAGTACCCCTCGACGCCGGCGCCCGCCTGGCGGGTCCGCTCGGCTGGTCGGGCGCGGGGTGGACCGCACCGGCCCCGGGCAGTCACCACTATCCCGAGGTGAAGGGCGGCGCCCTGATCGCGCTCTTCTACCTGCCGGCAGGACGCATCTCCTACGACATCACCCCGCCCGCAGATGCATGAGAACGGTTCCGGACGGAACGACGATCCCGTGATGCCCAGACCGCTCGCCCCCACCCGACCGCGAGCCGCGGTAACCGTTGAAGAGGCGCTTCGCACGCGCCGGTCCGTGCGGGCCTTCCGCCAGGTTCCGGTGTCTCGGGAGGAGGTCGAACGGCTGCTCGCACTCGCATCGATGTCAGCGAGCAACTCCAACAGCCAGCCCTGGCGAGTCCACATTCTGATGGGGGCGGCCAAGCACAGGTTGACAAGCGCGCTGCTCGAAGCATTCGAAAATGGTCGGCGGCTTCCGGAAGCCGATCTGGAATACCCGTACCAGCCCGCCCCCGATGCCTGGCCGGAGCCCTTCCGCACGCGACGGCATAGCTTCGGAGAATGGCTGTACGGAGACCTTCTGGGGATCAGTCGGGCCGACAAGGTAATGCGAGGCGCCTACCACGCCCGCAACTACACCTTCTTCGGAGCTCCGGTGGGCTTGGTCGTCACGGTCAGCCGGCACCTACTCGCCGGTGCGCTCATTGACGCAGGACTGTTCCTGCAAGCCCTGATGCTTGCCGCTCGCGGGGCCGGGCTGGACACATGCCCTCAGGCATCGCTGCTCCATTTCCATCCCGTTCTACGCGACCGGCTGTCGATCCCCGATGACCAGACCATCGTGTGTGGCCTCGCGCTCGGATATGCCGATCCCGAGCACGTGCTATGCACCCAGCGCACGACCCGCGAGCCGGTGGAGAACTTTGCGGTCTTCCACAGCGAAGACAAGTGGTCGCCATTGGCCCGAGACACGGCACACTGACAGAAGGGAACCAAGTTGCCGAGCTCTGAAGCGCTCGTCTTCGACGTGTACGGAACCCTTGTCGATCCCATCGGGGTCGCGAGGGACTTGGAAGAACGGATGCCACCCGCCGACGCGGCCGAAGTCGCCAGGATCTGGCGCCAGAAGCAACTCGACATCAGTTTCCGTCTTACCGCCATGGGCCGGTACGAGGACTTCGGCTGGTGCACGCGCAAAGCGCTGGACCACGCCCTCGCCGTGCTGGACAAGAAGGTGGAGAACAATGACAAGGAATCGCTGATCGCGCGCTATAACGACCTTGAACCGTTTCCTGACGCCGCCCCGGCACTGCAAGCGCTGCTCGACCGGGGACGCGTCCTGGCCATCCTGTCGAACGGCGCGCCGGCGATGCTCGACGCGATCCTAGACGCCACCGGACTGCGACGGTACTTCGCCGAGGTCATCAGCGTTGACGAGGTCCGTGCGTTCAAACCGTCCCCGCGCCCGTACCATCATGCGGCCATACGTCTCAACCGGACACCATCGCGGGTGCGCCTGGTGTCGTGCAACTCCTTCGACATCATCGGCGCAGAGTCGGCCGGGCTCCGCGCGGCCTGGATTGACCGCTCAGGCGGTGCGTTCGAACCGGACGGCAGCCCACCGGACATCGTGATCCGGTCCCTCACCGACCTCCTCACTGCGCTCACCCCAGAGACCGGCCACGACGGCTGAGAAGCCCGCCGAACCCGTCTGCCACTCGGCGACCACGGGCGGGATGGGTGATTCATCGACGGACGATCGGGCGACAGACTCACGACCAGTCGCGACGGTCGGTCGCCCAAGAGGCCACGCCAGGCCGCTGACTTTGATGTTTGTGGGTGGTCTCGTCGTGGTTGGTGAGGAGTTATTGCATCCTCGGATCCCGGTCGGCGATCGCCTCCGCGCCGTCCATCAACGCGACCGCTTCCTGCTTCGGCAGCGGGGCATCATCCCCACCTTCGGTTTCCGACGGGCCCACGAGTTCGGCCGGGTCATATCCCGATGGTATGGCGAAACTAGACTAGTTCGACAGCGATCGATCTGGTCTTCCAGTGGCTTGAATGCGAACATGACTGTGAAGGCAACCTTGATCCCGCGCAGGCTGCGATGGATGATGGTCGATTCGACCGTGAAATGATTTGGCAAGGTGAAAGCTCTCGCGTCCATTGAAAATGTGGGCGGAAATGCCTTTTCGGGCGGGACTTTGGTGGCAAAGTACAACAAAAATATAGGGTGGGCCAATGTCTATCGAGAATGGATGGAAGGAATTCTGTGAGGCTGTTCTTCCAAGGACCGTTGAGGATCACATCGGTGTGGGGGTCAAGGGCTCATGGTCCGGGCTCTGGGGTTGCCCGATTGCCGGGCAGGGGGCTGTCGCCACCCCAGGTCCGGATCACGCGCGACCACGTCGCACGCAGCACTTTGGGCGATTCCCGTTCAATGGGAATCAGGACTCCTGCGCAGGCGGCGGAACGCGCAAGCTCGCTCTCAGGCGAGGCGAGGCGAGGCGAGGAGGGAGCGGCTTGAGCGGAGGCGTGCGCGTGAGACGGCCCCGGGCTTTGCGGATCCTTACCGCCTCGATTCTCCGACGGGCGCCTTGTGACGCCGACCACACAGAATGAGGTGGCCCGCCACCGTCCACCACGGGGCCTCGTGCCGTTCATCGAGATTTCACCTGCGAACCCATCAAGATCGGGTCCAGGTCACCACCGATTCGCCGCGTCGAACTTCAGTCTCTCCGCCCGCGCCATCCTGTGGACTTCGAGGGCGCTGCCCAGCAAGCTTCACAATCTGGCTGCTGTCCTCGGTGTTGCGCAATCGCCGGGGGTGATCGCGGGAGGGCATGATCGGCCGGTTTCGAGGTGTTCAGGCAGCAGGGGTCGGGCGACATCCAGGGACGATCGGCTTGCGGAAGAACCAGGGTTCCTCTTCTGCAATCAGGTAGCCCACGGGAGCCAGTTTCGGGAGCCACCGCAGTCAGGCTCCCATCGACTCAGCGCGACGTAGTCAGGGCGTTTGTGCAGGTGAGAGGCTCCCCGTTCGACTCGGATCGACCTAGATCGACTTTCCTGCTTTGCTTCACACCGAAGAGGCCACTGGTTCGAACCAGTATCGCCCACCCCCATGACACAGGCCCTCCCGCACACTCGCGGCAGGGCCTTCTTGCTGCACTGGGGCAAATCTGGGGCGTGACCTTGCCCCACCCCCAACTGTGTTCACTCACCCAAGGCCTCGCCGGTCACTCTCCATAACGCAAGACGCGGTGGCCCGCTCGGCGGACCACCGCGCCACGAGGTGCCTCTGGGCTCAGGCGCTTCTCAGAGAGACCACGCTTCCCTGCTTCTTCATCCTTGCAGCGGGAAGATCGGACAGGATGGGCAGCGACGAGCTTGGTGCCAGCTCCTTTCGGTCGTCGAGGGCGGTTTCCCAGCGCCGTTGGAGATTGGCCTTCAGGTCGTCGCGCATGGTGTCGGAGACGTGCGTGTAGACGCCTCGGATCCCCGGAACGATGTGGCCCAGCCGATCGGCCTGCAGGACTTCGGGAACGCCGTCCTCTGCCATCCAGGTCTTGTGGCCATGCCGCAGACCGTGCGGTGTGAGCCCTTTCAGAAGCGGCAGCCAGGACGCGACCGGAATCTCGGGTGGGATCGGCTTGATCCCGCGCCCTCGGGGTGGAAGGAACGGCTGGCCTGCTCGGGCCGTCGGCCACGGAGGCAGCGGTGTTTCCGGCCAGGAGGTGGCGTCCACCAGGACCGGTTGGCCGGGCCCTTGGCGCTGCCCTGGGAAGCGTCCCTGTGCTGCGGGTTGGAACACCCGCCGGGCGTAGTTGCTGCGCCGATGATGGCCCGCGTCGGAACCGAGGAAGAGGAACTCACCCGCGCCCCCGCAGTCCGGGCGTCGTCCTGCGCAGGCGCAGCGGCCGGCCCTTTGAGCCTGCCGTGAGACGAAGCCTGCGAGGAATGGCGGCAGATCGATGGCCCTGTAGGAGTCGTCTTTGGGCGGTGCCATCTCCAGCTTGCCCGAGTACTCCCGTTAGCTGCCAGTCGACCTGGATGTGGTCGAGTCGACAGTACGGGCGCTGCAGCCCCATCGCCTCACCCCACCGCATTCCGGTGTAAGCGGTCAGGACGATCAAGATGAAGTCGTCCTCCCGCCCCGAGAGCAGACCGCATCGCTCCGCGAGGAGCAGCACCTGGAGCGGCGACGCCCACTTCTTCTCCGGGCCCCGGGCCCCGGGCACCGTGTGCCCTCCGGGCGCGCTTACGTCCACGTCCCTTGCGCTTTTCAGCGACGTTGACCGGCAGCAGACCACGATCCTTGGCGTCACCCAGGATTCGAGGAGGCCATCACCGCCCACAACCACGCCGCCACCATCTACCACGACCTCGACGACCGGTACGGCGAAGGCGTGGCGTTGAACAGTTTGGGGGTCGCGCTGGGGGAGGTGCGGCGGTTTGAGGAGGCCATCACCGCCCACACCGACGCCGCCACCATCTTCGAGCAAATGCACGATGAGGACCGGCAGGACGAGGCGCTACGGAACCGGGAAGTTGCACGCGAGGCTCGGCAGTCAGCACAGTGACGGCCCGCAATGCCAACGACTGCGACGAACATGTCGCCACCCGCACCGGTCGAGGTCAGGTTCAGAGCTTTGGCAGCTCTGCGATGAAGCGGTTGACGTAGGGGGGGCCACGGTGCGGACCGTGTTCTCAGGGATGTCGCCGACGTGAGCTTCGACGGCAAGGTCGACACCGGGAGTGCGGGCGCCGCCGAACAGTTCGCGGAGTAGTTCGATGCCGTGGGTGGCGACGGCGCCTACGCGGGGTCTTGGACGAGGGTGGCGAATTTGGCGGCTGTCTGGGGGGCGGGGACCAGGGCTGATGCGTTCTCGGATGGCGAGATGATCGGTGGGTGACCTGCAGCGCTCGCGAGCGTGGCGTGGGGCGGGAAGGCCGTAACGAACGAGCGCGACTCCAGATGATCAAGGTTGCCTAGACCTGTTGATCACGACGGAGCCGCGCTCTCATGCCATCTTCTCTGCTCGACGCGCTCATGCGCCACTGCCAGGACGTGCCCAGGGCCGATACGCCGGAGGCGCTTGATCTGCCGGCTCTGGCGGTGGTGCTGGATCGGGTGCCTGACCAGCGCGATCGCCGGGGGCGCCGCTACCGGCTCGGCCCGGTGCTGGTGTTGTGCGTGGTCGCGGTGCTGGGTGGGGCGCGGTCGCTGGCGCAGATCTGCCGCCGCGCTCGTGCGGTGGATCCGCAGGTGTGGGCCACCGCGGGCTTCCTGCTCACCGGTGACGGTGAAGCCGTACTGCCGGTGGCCACCACACTGGGCCGGGTCCTGGCCGGGGTGAACGGCGACGCGCTCGATGACGCGCTGGGCAGCTACCTGGCCGCACTGACCGGCGGCGATGCAGCCGGTGCCGGCCAGTGCCGGGGCCCGGCTCCAGGGCTGGCGGTGGACGGCAAGACCGTGCGTGGGGCCCGCCGGACCGACGGCAGCCGTCCGCACCTGGTGGCCGCCGCCACGCACGACGGGATCGTGCTCGGCCAGCGGCAGGTCGCTGCCAAGAGCGGCGAGACCACCTGCTTCACCGACCTGCTGGAACCGCTGAACCTGCACGGCGCCGTCGTCACCGCCGACGCGCTGCACACCGTCCGCGAGCACGCCGACTGGCTGGTCACCACCAAGAACGCCGACTACATCATGATCGTCAAGGGGAACCAGAAGTACCTGCACCGCCAGCTCAAACGCCTGCCCTGGTCCCAGGTGCCGCTGGGCGATGCGACCCGCGACAACGCCCACGGCCGCGACGAGATCCGCCGCCTGAAGGTCTGCACCGTCGATGGGCTGCTGTTCCCGCACGCCGCCCAGGCGGTCCAGGTCAAGCGGCGCCGCACCGATCAGGTGACCGGCAAGACCACGATCACCACCGTGTACGCCGTCACCAGCCTGACCGCCGAACGCGCCCGGCCCGCCGCGCACATCCGCGGCCACTGGCGGCTGGAGGCCCTGCACCACGTCCGCGACGTCACTTTCGCCGAGGACGCCTCTCGCGTCCGCACCGGCACCGCACCCCGCGTGATGGCCAGCGTCCGCAACCTGGTCATCGCCCTCCAGCAAGCCATCGGATGGACCAACCACGCCGCAGCCTGCGACCACTACCGGGACCGCCCCGACCACGCCCTTCAGCTACTCGGTCTCGCGATATGAGAACGCATCGGCCCTTCACCCGACCCGGGGCGCTTCAAACTTTCTGCACCAGACCCATACCAATGACCCTGAAGACCCAGAATTGGTAAATACCGGTAAGTCCGTACCCCTCGATCAGCCGCTGACTAATAGTCGCGCTCTCGCACGACAGCGACGACGGGACGGAAATACTGCCAGGACGATGGTATGGCCATGGGCGCAACACGGGGAGATTAAAGTTCTGCAATATCAAACTTGAAAGAAGTGGAGATCCAATTCAACTTATCGGAAAACTAATACCTGAACGTCATCCCGACCTTTGTTCCCGGAACCGCTTCGGTGCTACGCTGGATTCGTTCGCATTAGCGGCTCGCCTGGGATTCCTGGACAGGATCGCGCAGCAGGTGTCGTGAACACTACAGAGGAGACCGATCATGCTCGATCAGCTCGAAATCGCACGAGCGCTCAAAGACAAGGACTACTTCCAGTCGCTCCAGCCCGCGGACCAGCAGGCCGTAGTGGTCACCGGAGGGATCGGGGCCGGCGACATCAGCGACGAGAGCCTCGAGTCCGTCAGCAGCGGACTGGAGGGCGGCACGCAGATGCTGTACACGGGTACCGACGCCACCGAGGAGAGGACCCACCTGATGGTCATCTGCACCTGCTGATCATCTACGGAGAAAGTGCCCCAGATGACCGCGGTCCATGGCGATCGTGGCCCATCCGGAGCACTTTCTCATAGACAGCCGCAGGTGGCGACAACGGCGCCACCTGCGCCCACGCATCGTCAGCCGGATCGGATGGAGGCCAGGACTGTCGGGGCACCCCGGCACTCTGACCGAACCGACCGACAGGACCACGTTGGCACACGGGTTCATACTTAGGGCGCCGCATGTCCATGGATTCCTTATCGCTCGATGCAGCGTGGTGGCGTGCTTTGACGCTGGGTGAGCGTTGGAACCGCCGTGACCCACGGTTGGCGGAATCCCCGACCCCCGAAGGACATGTGACGGCGCAACGCCGTTTAAGGCAATGGAAGTCCCAGTCTCCCTTCTGTTGCGAAGACTACTTCCTTAAGCGTCTTGCACTCGATGACCTGGATGAAGCCTCCTTCTCCGCACTGCTAGGTGAATCCATGGCTTCGCTCCAGCATCGCCTGCCAGAGGTGCCTTCCTGGCTCACCCACATCGAACGTGCCTTCCAGTCACCAGGAGACTTCTCCAAGGGTCCGCCAGTCGTCGGTTCCTTGATCGCTCGAGCGCACACCGTGTTGAACGCCAAGGCCGAAGAGCTCTCGCACGCGTGGCCGGGCGTGGAGATCCAGTGGGGATCCATCATCGAGCAGCTGGTTTCTGCGATGACCTCTCGGCTCGATGAACGGATCAGCCGGGCGGTGGTGCTCGATATGCGTGTCGCCACACTTCAAGGGACCCTGACGGGCAGAGATCCACATGAGCGTTTCCGGGGCTTCCTGGAGTGTCTACGCGACCCCGGCGAGGCACTGCTCTTCCTGCGGCAGTATCCGGTGCTCGCGAGGATGCTGATCGATTCCGTTGATGACTGGACAGAGGCCGCCACTGAACTGCTGGAACGACTGTGCACCGACTGGGAACGGATCCATGCAACATTCTGGCCGAACCGCGATCTCGGGCCACTGACCAGAATCGAAACGGGGCTGGGTGACCTGCACCGTAGAGGCCGGGAAGTATGTGTCTTGTACTTCGGTTCGGCCGGGCGGTTGCTCTACAAGCCGCGGTCGCTTCGGATCGACCGGCACTTCGCACTGTTGCTGAGCTGGCTCCATGAGAGAGGGGCGCCGGCGCTGCGAACTCCTAGGATATTGGACCGCGGTGTATACGGTTGGTCCGAGTTCGTTTCCCAAGCTCCTTGCCGCAACCGGGAAGAAGTCTGCCAGTTCTACATGCGTCAGGGGTCACTGCTGGCAGTCCTCTACCTGCTGAATGCCAATGACTTCCACCACGAGAATCTGATCGCTGCGGGCGGGCACCCGGTTCCGATCGATCTCGAAACCCTCTGCGGTCCGGATTTCGGGCAAGCCCAGGAGAGTTCTTACGACTCCTACTCGGAGTTCGAACTGAAGAACTCCGTGGTCAACACGATGCTTTTGCCATTTCTTCGGGAAGGCGAGGACGGCCATACGATCGACCGCAGCGGCCTCGGCGCGAGAGAAGGGCAGTTATCGATCGAGCTTCTTCCGCGGTGGGAACATCTCGGCACGGATCAAGTGGCGCTGTCCTTCCAGCGGCGCGAGGTGACGGCGAGACAGAACCTACCTCAACTCGATGGGGCTCCTCTGAACGCCTTCGAGTTCGTTGCGGACATTGAAGCCGGCTTCACGTCCATGTACCGCCTCATCGAGGCGAATCGCACGGAGCTCCTGTCCCCTGAGGGGCCGCTGTCCGCCATGCGCAACGATGAGGTGCGCGTCGTATTCCGGGCTACCCAGTTCTATAACAAGATTCTGCAGCAGAGTTACCATCCCGACTACCTGAGCGACGCCCTCGACCGTGACCGCCTGTTGGATCGCCTCTGGTTCGGAATCGATCGAACGGCGTTCCCTCACATCGCACACCGCCTGTTGCCTGGCGAACGCCAGGATCTTTGGCGCGGCGAGGTTCCGTACTTCACCACCCGCGTTGACTCACAGGATCTCCGGACGAGCGATGGCCGCTGCCTCAACCAGTTCTTCACCCGCTCGGGTTGGGACATGATCCGTGATCGGCTGGCGCACTTCGGCGAAGAGAACCTTCACCGACAGCTGTGGTACATCCAAGCCTCCATGAGCACGCTGGCGCTCAATAACGAGACCGTCTTCAGAAGCTACAGGGCTCCTGTCGGTATTCGACCGGTCGATCGCAAGCTGCTTCTGGACCAGGCATCTGCGGTAGCCGAACGCATCATCGAGCTTGCTCGATGGAGGCATGACTGCGCTTCATGGATCGGGCTCACGTTCGGGGAGAGTCGCGGCTGGCAATTGAATCCGCTGCAGACGGACCTGTACAGCGGATTGCCAGGAATTATCTTGTTTCTCTCATACGCGGAGGAGTTGACCGGCCGAGACGAGTACGGAGCCACCGCAAGGGGCGCACTGGCGACCCTCCGGAACCAGATGAAACATCGGCACGCCAGGTTGGAGTCCGTCGGTGGATTTGATGGCTGGGGCGGGCTCATCTACTTGTGGACACATCTTTCTCACCTTTGGGGGAGTGAGCATCTGTTAGCGGAGACTGGTGCCATGGTTTCCCGCGTGGAGGAACTCGCGAACCTCGACGATCACATGGATGTCGTCCAGGGGACGGCAGGAGCGATCGTTCCGCTTCTGACTCTGCACAAGATGACGGGCGCCGGGCGGCCGCTCGATGTCGCTCGAAAGCTCGGTGACCGCCTCGTCAGCCGGGCACAGCCGTGTGGCGGAGGCGTTGGCTGGCTTGGAAAATTGTTCCCTGTTCGACCGCTGACCGGATTTTCGCACGGCGCGTCTGGGTTCGCCTGGGCGTTGACGGAGCTCTTCGCGATCACGGGTGACGAGGCCTATGCTCAGACCGCGCTTCAAGCGGTGGCTTTCGAGCGTGGCCACTTTTCATCCTCCTCGGGGAACTGGGCAGATCTCAGGCGTTCCTCCCGAGCGGCGAATTCTCAGGGTATGACTGCTTGGTGCCACGGCGCGTGCGGGATTGGCATGAGCCGCCTGCGGATGCAGACCCATCTCGGAAACGAGGTCCTGAGGGAGGATCTAGAGATCGCCCTGCAAACGACGTGCAGAGAGGGGTTCGGGAAGAATCACTCCCTCTGCCATGGCGATCTGGGATCCCTCGATTTCATCCTGCAAGCCAGCCTGTGCTTCCCGGCGACGGTAGGGGAAACACAACTATCCGAACGCCTCTCGAAGTCTCTTGCCGCCATTGAAGAGCATGGCTGGCGTTGCGGCACGCCGCTGGACGTGGAGACCCCCGGCATGATGGATGGGCTTGCCGGGATTGGCTATGGACTCTTGCGCCTGGCCGAACCCGTTCGGATTCCGTCGGTCCTGATCCTGGGAGAACCGTGTCGGATGGCTCCACCCGTTGCAAACCAGACCGCCGCGGCTGACCCAGGCACCTGGAGCCCTAAGAAAGGACATGGCCATCATGGGGCAACGAAAAGTCGATGACTCGAGAGCCTGATCTACCCCGTCACACGACGGGAGTTCATAGACCAGTACTGGGGAAAGTCGACTCTGGTCCTGCGTCGGCACGATCATGACTACTTTCGCGATCTGTTCTCGCTCGCCGACCTGGACGCCTGCCTGATGACGGCGGCAAACCGAGCCTCAAAGATCCTTCACATCATCCCACCGCCTGGTAGCGGACGTAGCGCGACGCTGGCCTCGGTCGCCGAACTCTCCAAGGATCGCCTCTACGAGGCCTACCTGTCCGGCGACACCATCCGGTTGATCGGAGTCGAGAAGGTTTGGCCTCCGCTCGGGCTCCTTGCGGCCAGCCTGCAAGAAGCCCTTGACATGGAAATCGGGTTCAACCTCTTCCTGACGCCTCCTGGATCACAGGGTTTCACGGCCCACGTAGATATGCTGGACTCGCTGATCGTTCAGGTGGCGGGTTCCAAGCAATGGCACATCTGGGAGCCGATCTACGAGCGGCCCCTGGATTCGCCACGTTCGTTCCAGCACGTCACGAAGATGAAATGGACAGAGGAAGAACTGGAGCTTCGCGACAAGCCTCTTCTCCAGGCCGGCGATGTCATCTACCTCCCGCGCGGCTTCTTTCACAAAGCCGTTGCGGGAGATGAGTTCTCGTTGCACCTGACACTTTCCTTCCATCCGCTCACGTGGGTGGATTTCTTCAGTCGAGCGCTGGAGTTGGCTGCGTTGGAGGACTTGGAACTTCGCCAAGACCTTCCCCCCGGTTTCATCGGTGACCGGGAGGCGCAGCAGAGTATGGCGCCCATATTCGCGCGCCTGCTGGGTCGGCTCAATGAGAGTCTGTCCTTCGATGTAGCCCTTCGGTCGTTGGTCGAAGAGCACGTCGGCGCACGGACGTATCCACCGGACGGGCATTTTTCCGTGCTGGCCGGTATGCAGGAGATCGGGCCGAATTCGATGGTCGAGAGGAGGCGGGGTCTCGCCTGCCTGGTAGAGAATTCGGGCGAAACCTCCGCCATCATTTTTGGACCGAAACGCGTTCAAGGTCCGAAGGTGATCTCTTCGGCCCTGGAGTTCATACGCGATCACAAGCACTTCCGCATCTGCGATCTGCCGGGCTCAGCAAGCTCGGACAGTAAGCTCACCCTGGTTCGGCGGTTGATTCGCGATGGGCTGCTGAGACCTACGGATTGTGCTCAGTAGTCTATGTCGTGCCCACCTATGGATGTATCCGATCCTTTTCGACCTGGCTACTTCCGGCTGTCGACGACGCGTGAATACTGACCCCCAGGCGACGGGCGGGTTCCAGTACTTGTCGCAACACTCCTGGTATGTGAAGGGGTGTGGAGTTGGGGAGACGGGGCCGCAAGCGGCAACTGGAGCTTGAGGACGAGTACTGGAAACTGGTCCTCGCCGGTGTCGGGACGGTCGAGGCGTGCCGCCAGGTGGGCATCGGTCGTAAGACCGGATACCGGTGGCGGGCCGAACGGGGTGGCATCCCGCCCGCGCGGGTGGCCGAGGAGTCCCGGTCGTCCCGGTACCTGTCGCTGCTGGAGCGGCAGCGCATCGCCACCCTGCACGAACGTGGCCTTGGCGTGCGTGAGATCGCCCGGCGGCTGGACCGGGCGCCCTCGACGATCTCGCGGGAGCTGAAGCGCAACATGTGCCCGCACGACCAGGGCATCTACGACGCCGACCTGGCACATGCCCGCGCGCGAGCCAAAGCGCGTCGTGAACGCGCCGGCAAGCTCGTCGGCGATGACGCGCTACGCGCCCTGGTGCAGCAGAAGCTGGAGCTGGACTGGAGCCCGCAGCAGATCGTCGCCTGGCTGCGGGTCGAGCACCCGGGCAAGCCAGGGTGGCACGTGTGCCACGAGACCATCTATCAGGCCCTCTACTACGGCGGGAAGGGTGGCCTGAGCAGGACGCCCACCAAGCGGTTGCGCACCGGGCGCCCGCTGCGCAAGCGCCGACGGCGCATCAACCAGCGCCAGATTCGCTTCATCGCGCCCGCGGCGCCGATCGACGCCCGCCCACCGGTGATCGAGCTGCGCCACCGGATCGGGGACTGGGAAGGCGACTTGATCGTTGGCCGGATGAGCCAGTCGGCGACCGGCACGTTGGTCGACCGCACCAGCCGGTTCGTACGCCTGGTCCACTTGCCGGCCGGCCACGCCGCTGAGGCCTTCGTCGACGCCGTTGCCCCAGTGCTGGCCACCCTGCCCGAGTCGGCCCGGCTGAGCCTGACCTGGGACCAGGGTTCGGAGATGGCCCGGCATGACCTGCTCGCCCCGCACTTCAGCGACGGCGTCTACTTCGCCCGACCGGCCAGTCCCTGGTTGCGCGGCACCAACGAGAACACCAACGGCCTGCTGCGCCAGTACTTCCCCAAGGGCATCGACCTGCGTCGCTTCACCGTCGCCGACCTGGCCCGCGTCGAGCACCTTCTCAACCACCGGCCACGGCGGATCCTCGGCTGGCGCACTCCGGCGGCTGTGTTCACCGAACGTCTGCAATCATGAACCACCGCTGTTGCGACGATCATGCGAAACCACCCTGGAACCCGCCCGTCGCCAGGGGGTCAGAATTCGGCCGTCGTTGACACCGGCTGCTCGCGCACGCCCCGGTTAGGCATGGAGGGCGTCATCCCCTAAGGGCTGTCCCGTACCTGTTGGTTGTCAACGGGTGGCGGCGTGCAGGTTCCGGATGTACCAGTCGAAGCGTGTGCCGTCGCTGCTGTGTGCCGGCTTGCCGGGGGTGAACCCTGCCCGCTGCGCGACTGCGGCAGATGCGGGATTCCGCGGCTCCACTTGGATTACCGCCTCCGCCCCGCCCTCACTCGCCGCGTACTGGGACGCCAACAGGACTGCGCGGGTAGCCAGGCCACGCCCCCGCCAGGACGGATAGAGGCCGTAGGCGATATTCACCTGGCCGGGCGCCAGACCTTCTCCTGCGAATCGCAAGTCAATCGTGCCCGCGAGCACCTCGTCGGGACCCATCCGGATGCCGAACGCGCGGAGTGGTCCGGCGGTGTCCCACTGCTCCCGGCAGTGCCGGAAGTACGCCTCGATGCCCTGTCGCGTGCCTGGGCCGCCGTTGAGCCAGCGAACGAGTAGCTCGTCCTCCCCCGCGAGGTGCGCCTCCGCATCGTCCAGGCGCAGGGGGGACAGGGTGATGATCCCGTCGGACAGCTTCACTTCATGCATCCGGTGATTCTTGATGCCAGAGCCGTGCCGCACCATCAATTTCTGTGCGGCATCACGCGGAGCTCCCGGGCCACAGGAGATGATCTCCGTATGCTGGTGTGATCGCGGCGTCGGAGCCGTCCTGGACAGCCCCGTTTGCCGGCCTGAGCCCGCGGCAGCTCGGCGAACTGGTGACGGTGCTGCGGCACGAGGGTGCGGACGCCGTCCGCAAGGCCCGGCCGTGGAGCCTTCCGCTGGAGGACCGGGCACTGCTGGTCGCGGCGTACTGGCGCACTAACCTGACGATGCGGCAGCTCGCCCCGCTGTTCGGGGTGTCGACGTCGGCGGCGGACCGGGATCCGACGAATGAACACTCCGCCCAACCCTTGACGAATTCCAGGGGATGCCCTCCCGCACAAACTGCCGCCACTGCGCCGAGCGACTGGTCGGCACCGGCAAGGGCTGCGGCATCGCCTCGCTTCCGCGCCCCCTCCGACAGGTCCAGACCGGGCCAGGCTTGAGCAGCTGCCCTCGCGATGGTGGGCTTGCCACGTCATCCGCGACGGAGGCGAGGCCAACACGTCCTGACCACCGTCGGCACCAACAACACCCACCTCGCCGAGTGTTCACCACTGGGGTCATCCCCGACGGTTCACAACGTACCGTTCCAGCAGCTACGCCGGCAGACGGGAATCGAGCATTCGCCATGACCCGGCGAAGACCGCGGACAGCATCCGAAATGTGTGCCAGAGCACAGAGGTCGCGCTTCGTTGACAGCCCACTGGTTCAAGGAAAGGGCGAGGCAGGGCCGGACAGTCCCGTAAAGAAGAGCCATCGACGCCGGCTCTATCCAGCAGCCCCGATAAATCTACTCCATTCCCACTACACACGGAATGTTGTTGCTCGCCTGGAGACGAACCAACGAGTACCCGATCCCAGCGATGCCTGGAAAGAGTCTCAGGTCGACGCCTGCCTGTTGCCCGAGTATCAGTGAGTAACGTCCCTGACGCTGTGCTCGCTCCAGCACTCTTCTCGCGAGGTTGACGGCCTTATCCAGGTAGGTCGGCTCCTGGAGCACACTCGCGGCATGAATGAGGACATCGACGCGCCCGAAATTCCCGCAACAGAGGTCGTCAGTTTCGGATAGAGGTGCCGCGGCCGTGGTTTCGAGCAAGGAGGTGGCCTCGCTTATTCGAGGGGAGTCGGGCTGTATTTTGCTCAGCGCCATGTGCCCGAGTGCGATCCCAGCTCCTCCCTTGCACCAAGAGTGTAGAGAACGGTTGTCCAGGAGTGGTGCTCGCGGGCACTCGTCGAGTGGAGCCCAGAGAGAACGGTCGACGGAGAGGTATCGCTGCAGAACCGTGCAAAGCTCTTGTCGGCCAGTCCTTTCGTGGAGCTTCGCCAGAGCTGAGTAGATCCCGGCCCTACCGTGGCAGAACCCCTCCGCGCCTCGACTTTCTGAGGTCATCCATCCGGAGTTCCGCAGAAGATGACGTGCGCAGCGCAAGGCGAGTTCTATGGGTGGCTCTCCTTGGAGGATCTTCCCCGGTCGCTTGTCGTCGAGGGCAAGGAGCGCGAGCACGGCCCCAGCGCTCCCCACCATGACGTCGAGTTTGTCGTCTGCCCCGATACGGTCTGGGGTGAGCAGCGGGGTCACGAGTTGCGCGTCGTCCACAATTGTCGCATCCCTCAACAAGTCGCCGATCCGGACGAGCGCATAGATGATCGAACCGAGGCCTGTAAGTCCGCCTATCGGCTGGTGAAGCCGTCGTGCCCGATCTTCGTCCGTCGATATCTCGTGGATGTCGTCTCGCAGTGGAGCGATCGTTCGAAGGGAGATATCACGTGAGCCGTCGTCGCCATAGACGCTCCACATGGCCGCGAAGAACAAAGCGATCCCTGTAGTGCCGGCATAGAGGTGTGGTCCGACGAGAACTGGCTGGAGGGATGGGCTGGGTTGGCCTGGGTGACACCAGTACATGCTCCCGTCACGGGTGACACGAGCGTTTTCCTGGAGCACCTTCGCAATATCCAACGTTGCGCGCCGCAGCGAGATCTGGATGCTGGCGCTCGGATGGTCCTTGGTCGATTCGTCGGACATACTTATCGCGGCCTATCACGGAAGGAGCAAGTGTCTCCCCGGGTCAGAGCCGCTGTGCGGGGATGGGATCTGGGCCCGCGCCGTGGACGCGCATGGCGATCAGCTGGTCGAGGGGTCGGCGCTCATAGCCGGGCGCCTGCAGTTCCCGGACGAACTCGCTGGTGACTCCGTGGATTCGCATCTCCAGGAGCTGGGTGGCGGGGATCTGCTCGTAGCCCAGGTCCCGGAACTGGCGGATGAAGTCTGGGCCCGCGCCGTGGATATGCATGGCGATCAGCTGGTCGAGGGGTCGGCGCTCATAGCCGAGTGCCTGCAGTTCCCGGACGAACTCGCTGGTGACTCCGTGGATTCGCATCTCCACGAGCTGGGCGACAGGGATCCGCTCATAGCCCAGCGCGCTGAGTTCCTTCACGAAGGCGAGGTTGACGTCATGGCTTGCCATCGTGAGGAGATTTTCGCCGGTGAGATTCTCGTAGCCCAGGCTTTGCATGCCTCCCAGGAACTCCACGCTGGCTTCCAACGCAAAGCTGCCGTCACCCCGGCCCTGGCCTACCTGTCCCTTGAACGCCAGTACTCCAGCGTCACGAGGGAGCTCGAAATCAATTTGCGTGCCTTCCGAGGTGAGCGCCTCCCGAGACAGGCCTGGGAGCGTGACCAGAGGCAGGTTCAACGAGCTGGAGAAACTGCGGTCACCGGACAACATTCCGCGAAGGGTCAACTGGACTTGGTCGACTCCTGACGCAACACTGATCTTCCACGTGCCATTGATCGCCGCAGCTGAACTCATGCTTCTACCATATCACTCATGCCTGTCCTGAACTCTTGCTCGACAAGGTTGTCAATGCCGCTGATAGTGCGACGGTCGTGGAGGCTGCGGTAAGCGCTGCTCCCAGGTCACTTGACGGCCTCCGGAACTGGCCGCACTGATGGGCGATGAAGGGCATTCGACCACAAATCAGTTAAAGAAGGTCATGTCCGGTCTGCCTGGTCGTGCGATCGATCAGAGCAACGGCAACTTCGAGCTCAAGGTTTTCTCCCGGACACGATGTATACAGTTGCTCCACCCGCTGAATGATATCGGCCATCGGAGATGGCTCTGCTTTGGCGCTGTGCTTCTTCACGCATTCTTGAGAATTGGGCCGCCAGCGTGGCCTCATCGCCCCCGCCGGCCAGAAAGTATCGGCGGACCTGATCGTAATCCCAAGGCCCGGTCTCGCTCTTTTCCCACTCGTGTATTGGCTCCAACGTCGCACTCTGCTCTGCGCCCGCGTATGGTGGATAGAGCGGGAACGCTTTGTCTCTCAGGTGGACGCGGATATCGGTCAAGCCGGACTGGGCGAACATCCCTGGTAGGAGCTCTCCAAGGGAGATGTCCCCCTTGCCCAACGCGATGCGGCCTCGCTGAAAACGCAGCCAGAACTCGTAGTCCTGGACCAGTGTCTCCGTGTCGTTTTCTGAGGTGAATGAGTCAAAAGACAACATGTTGAATAGATTGCTGGGCTCAACGCAGATGACCAGACCTCGTGGTCTGGTGATTCTGATCATCTCGTTCAACCCCTCGAATGGTTCGGCGAGATGCATCAGGAGGGTTTGGCAAGTGACCACGTCGAAGGCGTCGCTGCAAACCGCGAGCGCGGTGGCGTCGCTCTGTTGGAACTCTACTCGCCCTGCCGCCACAGAAGCGGGGTAGGCGTCATTGAAGATCTCCCGGGCGCACCGTAACCATTCTCCCTGTCGATCGACCCCAAGCAGTCGAGCGCCAGATCTCAGGTGCGGGAAGAGGAGCCGTGACCAATGCCCGAGGCCGCAGCCGATATCCGCCAGGGACTCGGCATCAGCGAGTCGCCATCTTTGGGCAAGGAGATCTATGAAGTCATCATTCCACCAGAAGTCCCGCTGGTCTCTGAACCAGGCGGATTTCTGCTCTTTCTTCTCATTCTCCATCAGTTAGACGTTTCGGCTAGCTGTATTCAGGCGACTCTGAGGTCCGCCACCATGGAGCGCAGGCTGCTGACTGGTCAGACCAGTCTTCGGTGCAACCGATTTGCCGTGGGTATAGAGAGGGTCAAGCCCTGGTCTTTTCTGACCACGGTGCCGGGGGTCGACGGACACCCAAGCGGGCGACCTCGCCTGCATCGGTGATCGGGAGCGGCAACGGCCGCAGCGGTCGGGCGTTGGCTGTGCCTTGATGGGACGACGCCGTGTGTTGGGAAGCCGACCGCTGGTGAGACGCACACCCTCGTCGTCGGCCGCGTACTGCCGAGCAACTCCACCGCTCCGGCAGGCCGGTCCTGTTACCTTTGCCGTGACCGCCCACCCGTCCGACCCGTGACGGAGGCGTTCGAAGCCCAGCGCGATCGGCTGCACGCCGTCGCGTACCGCGTGCTGGGCTCCCACGCCGACGCCGAGGACGTGGTTCAGGAAGCCTGGATGCGTCTCGTCCGCCAGGACGAGTCGACGATCGCCAACCTGGCGGGGTGGCTGACCACCGTGGTCGGCCGCATCAGCTTGGACGTCCTGAGATCGCGCCAAGCCCACCCCGAAGCCGCCTACGGGCAGCAGTACGCGGACCTCGTGGTGACGCCCGCGGACGACCCCGCGCCGGACGAGCAGGCCGTGCTGGCCGATCCGGTCGGCCTCGCCCCGCCGACGCCACCAAGATGATCGCCAGCCGCGCCCGCCGCAAGGTCCAGGCCACGGACCGTCCGGCGGGCCCGGGCCGCGAGCACCAAGAGGTCGTCCAGGCGTTCCGCGCCGCCGCCCTCAGCGGCGACTTCGAAGCGCTCCTGCAGGTCCTGGACCCGGATGTGAAGCTGACCGTCGACACCCCGTCGAGGGTGTGTGGTCACACCTGAAACGGTCCCTGGCCAACCTCACCAAGCACACCATCGACCAGCTCATGCAGCTGATCAAGACCCGCCTGAAACGCATCCAGCACCGGCCCGCACTACGCAACAGCCTCCTCGCCCACACCCACCTGCAAATCAGTAACTCCAGCTATTGAAGCTCTCTAGCGCCAAGCCCGGGTCCGGACGGATGATGGTCTTGTGCGTTTTGAGGATGATCTGCTGTGGAAGGCCGCTGAGCGGAACGGCTGGGGCCTGCGGTGGCTCCGCCATGTCGCGGCGGCGGCCGCCCTCGCTGGCTTCGGTGGCCTGCTCTGGCTGGGCGACGAATGGTTCGTCTCCGTCGCGGCGTTTTGCGGAGCATCGGTCTACGCGGCCTGGGTCACGGCCTACTGGCTGCGGGACCGGCGTCGTTTTGTCCGGGTGGCCGTCGTCGGCGACGGCCTGCGCCGTATCCGCGTTCACCGCGTCAGCGGGCGGACCACCGACCACGATCCCCGCATGGTGAACACGGTGCACATCACCCACCGGGGCCACGACCACGATCCCGACCACCCGTCGCTGCTCGGCCCGGGAGCGGGAACCGCGACCCTGCGGCTGCGGATGGGGGGCCGGCAGCTCACCAGCCGTTGGGCCGGGCTCAACTCCGCAGAGCTTGATCGGGTGGAGCAGTCCTGGCGCGCCGTCTGTCCGAAGGCCGCCATGGATGGCAAACGCATACCGGGGAGGTTCGCGGGCTACTCCTACTGACCCTTTGGTCGCTCAGATCGGTGTCGGCCGGGTAGCCAAAGCCGAGCTACCAAGCCTGGGCACCTGGCAGGCGACGTGATGAGCCCTCGTCGAAGGTGGCGAGCGCATGCAGGGAGTGGCGCGCCGGAGCGGGCCGCAGGCCAGAGCCCCCCGAAATCGCCCAGATGAGTTGCGAAGCGAACAGGCCGACCGGTGCCCTGATCGAACGTACATGGCCCTTCAGCTACCGTGGGTGAGTGCGGTCGTGACAAGCGGGGGTGTTAATTGTGGGAGATCGCAACGTCCTTGATCTTCCCTGAAGTGCGCTGTGGTGAAGCGAAGGATGCTGTCTGACCTGCGGCTTTATCGAGAGGCGGCTTTCCTCGGGCTTGATCGATTGTGTTCACACCGAAGAGGCCACTGGTTCGAACCCAGTATCGCCCACCCCAAGTTTCCGCAGGTCACAGCGTCGCCCACGGCGCGATCTCGTGTGTTCCAATGAGCGCTTCGTAGTCTCGGGAGCCAGTTTCGGGAGCCACCGTACGCTTCGCAGATTCCCGAAGCGCTCAGACAGACGCCGATGATCGTGATTGCGTCGTCCTGGGCGGGCGGAGTGCGGCGGCGAAAGCCGCCCCGGCCCATTGAGAACTTGCCTAGAAGACTGCTGAAGATCTTGTGAGGGTTGTCCAGCCGTGGGCCGGACAACCCTCGCAGTTATGTGCTGGCTGGGAAGGTGCCAGGTGTGGTTGGTTCGGGTGAGTCCGAGGTTGATGAGTCGGCGGAGGTTGAGGGCGGCGGCTCGGGTGTGGAGCCAGGCGTCGGCTTTGATGGTGCCTCGGTGGCGGAGGCGGCGGGTGCCGTGGTGGACGAGCCAGGCGACGGCGTGTTCGACCGGTGGCCTCCAGCGGCGATAGTCAGCTTGCCAGGCCGGGTCGTCGGCCGCCTGTCGGCGTTGTTCCCTGGGACAGGGTCCGGCACGCCGTCGAGCGCCGGAAGAGATGCGTCCCGGCGCACGCCCCACCGCGAGGCCGATCCGGAGTGCCTCGGCGGGACCGCGATCGACATACGCGAAACCGTGTCCTGTGCGGCCGGCCAAGACTTTGACGGCTTCCTGGCCGGCGGCCACTCCTAGCCAACCGGGGCCTGTCGACGTCCACCAAGAGCACGTGCCGAAAGAGCCCCCGTCACTTCCGGGCGAACTTGCTCCCCGTGGCGGCGTTCTTGTCGGCAGCCGACTGCACCCGTTGGGCGGCGCCGGTCTTGGCGGTCTTGCTACCGGGGTCCTTGGCGGCCCTCGACATCATCCGGCTCTTCGCGGTCTGATCTGACTTCGTTGACTTCCTCATGCTGCGGACCTACCCGCCCACGCTGTTGCCGAAAGAGAATTGCCGAATGGGCTGGCTGAGATCAACGAGGCGGCCTCGCTGTTGCCACCTGCACGACCCGCAGGTTGGTCCCGAGTTGACAGCCCGGGCTCGGGCCGGCGCTCAGGGCCTGGTGGACGCTCCAGCCCCGCGTCCGGCGGCGCACAGGCCGCCGCCTACGAGGGGACGGTTTCGATGAGTGCGCGCGCTGAGTTCCTCGCCGAGCTGGTCATTAACACTCAGCGCGCCTCGGTGTCGATGTTGTCGCGCGAGTTGCGCATTGCGGCCGCGTCGAGGGCAGACGTCGCGCCGAGATCGCCGAAGAGGTCGGCTGTGCCCCGGAGACCGCTGCCGTTCATCTCCATCAGGCTCACAACAACCTCCTCCAAACGCCCCGCGATCGTCGCCAGTGTTCGACCGCCGCCGAGTGTCGGCGACACGTGAAAACTGGCTCTGGCACACATTCCGTGAAGCGGAGTGTGTCAGTCGGCAAGGAGGACGCGTTTGCGCAGGAGGTCGGGGTTGGCGTGGCCGTACATCTGTCTCTTGATCATTTTGATGCGGTTGACGTGGCCTTCGACGGGGCCGGAGCTGTAGGACAGGGTGAACCCGGCGGCGACGGCGTCCTGGTCCCGGCGCAGCCCGGTCACGAAGGAGCGCAGTTCGGGCAGGTCGTCACCGGCAACGTCGGTCATCCATGTCTCGAGCCGCTGTCATTGGCGGTGGACCATCATCTCGGCGAACTCGCGGACGCGGTCGCGCAGGACCGCGAGCTGCGGGCTGGCGTTGCAGAGGATGTCGAGGCGGCGCTGGTCGCCGGGGTCCAGGTGGGCGGGGTTGCTCAGGAACCAGGCGGTGGCCTGGCGGACCGTCGGCGGACGCGGACCCTGCGGTGCGGGCCGGCGGGTCCGCCAGGGCTGGAGGTATTGCCGGACCGTGATGAGGGCGCCGCTGTATCCGCGTTCACGTAGCTCTGCGTGAAGTCGTTGGGCGTTAGTGCAGCCCTGATCCCAGCGTGTGCGCAGGTAGGCGTCGTAGGCCTGGAGGTCTTTGGTGCGCTTGCCGGTGCCGCCGTGGACCAGGAGCAGGTCGGGATCGGCGGCCCGGGCGAACCGGCGGATGGTGTTGCGGCTCAGCTGCAGCTCGTCGGCGATCTGCATGATGGTGCGGCCCTGAGTCAGCAAGGCGTGCACGGCGGTGTGCCGCTGCCGGGTGCGGACAGCGACCCGGTCGTTTCTGCCTTCGGGGAACCGGGACGTCCGCCGGGCGGGCGATGCCTCGGACACCTGTGCTTTCTCATTAAGAACGTGCAGGTGACGGCGATGCCGAGCCACCGCCCGTTCGACGGCGTCACCGAGGTTTCGCCACAGATGCCAGCGGTCGGCGACCTGGATCGCCTCCGGTGCACCGCGGGCAATGCCTTCGGCATAGGCTCCGGCCCGGTCCCGGCAGACGATCTCGACACCAGGGTGGGCCCGCAGCCAGGCCGCCAGCGTGTCGGCGGTGCGGTCGGTCAGGACCTCGACCGGCCGACCGGTGGTGATGTCGATGAGAATCGAGCCGTAGACGCGTCCGCGGCGCAGCGCGAAGTCGTCCACACCAAGGACGCGGGGTGTTCCCGTGGCGGGTTCTGGCAGGTTGCGGATCGCCCTGGTCAGCGTCATGCGGCTCACCGTGCCCGCCAGCCGTCCGGCCAGGCGCGCCCCCGGCCCGGCCTCCCAGCGCCAGTGCGATCGCCTGCATGGCTTCACCGGCCCCGGTGCTGTGGCGGCCGTAGCGGACCGTCAGGCCTGGAACCTGCTCGGCGAAGGTCTGACTGCCGCAGGTGCCATTGCCGCACCGGAACCGGTGAACCCGCAGATGAATCAGCACTTCCTGCCGCCCGACCGCGGTGTCGGCAAGCCGCCGCTCATAGTGGCTGTGCCTGCGCTTCGACCTCGTTCCACACCCGGGGCATACGGCCTCGCGCGTCATGGTCCGAGCGATGATCCGCACCGAGGCACGGCAGTGGATCACTCGGTCCACGCACACGCGGGCCAGGTGAGGAAACAACACGGTCACCAGTTCCTTGATCGACACACCGGCGGTGCCCGCGATCACAACGGCGGCTACCGGCCAGAACCCCCGGACCGTGACCTACCGGATCAGCCCCCTCACGGAATGTGTGCCAGAGCCAGTACTCACGCGTCGTCGACACTGTTGGGGTCTTTGCCTTCGGCGATCGTGTCCTGGATCGGAACGTCGAACGCCGCCCATGCGAACTTCGAAGGCGACTTCACCGATCCGATGTCCACTGCCACCACACGAGGCCCCATAGTCAGCGATCAAACCATCCTTTCACGATCGACCGCGCGCCACCCGTACGGCCAAGGGCCTCGGCGCCGGTCCGTCGCGACCGTGACCGTGACCGTGACCGTGACCGTCGAGCTCATCGATCGCAGAGAGTTTGGTTTGATCCGCCACCACCAGCTGCGCTTACCAACGCCTCCGCGTCTCCGACGCCAACCAGGATTGGCTACCGAGCCCGTCGCTCACCCTCCCGGAGAGCAGCCAGTGATGCTCCGACAGGCACACGAGTTTGCCGAACAAGAGACCGGCCTCACCATCCGCAAACTCGCTCACGAACTCTACTGACACCCCAATCATGTTCGCGAACTCCTCCCGGAATGCCCGACATCCGACCCACGCTCCGACTCCTGTAGCGCTCCACGCGGCCCTTATGGCCAACGGTCACCTTGGCGAATCCCCATTGGATGGGCAAGCGATCAGCCGGTGGTGGCGACGAGAAGTTTCCACAAGATTCCGTCCTCACCCTGGACTAGGGTGCTGCATTCCTGGTACGCGGTCTGATCCAGCAGTTCTGTATGCGCGGCGGGGTTGCGGAAGGTCCGGGTCAGGCCAGTGACCGATCCCGGGAAGCCGTCTGGGGCAAACAGCCAGTCCGAAGCTGGCCAGGATCGTACGAGGAGACGGAACGAGGCGAGGAGCGTACTGGAGGCGAGACCACGCCGCGGGTCGCTCGCGGCGGTGAGGAAGTGGGCGAGGGTTCCCAGTTCGGGCGGGGTGCCTCGACCGGTGCAGAACCGGGCGACCCTTTGCATGTCCCGGTGGGACAGGTCGCTTCTCAGGTCGAGTTGAGTGACTGATGCCTTTAACGGCACAACCAGGAGTCTGAGTGCTTCAATCTCCACCGCCTTGCACAGGCCAATGATGGCCGCCGACCAGTCGAGTTCGGTGGCAGCCGCCACCAGGCTCGAGGCGACCGCTTCCGCCGTCGACAGCACGACCATTGCTTCTCGGGACAGTTGCTCGGCGCGCTGATCGCGTGCCCGGATGAGCGACGCTGCCTGTGCGATCTCCGCTTCGGCGACCAGGCTCGTCAGGAGCCGGTGGAGCTCGTCGTACCGCTCGGTGTCGTCCAGAGACCCAGATTTGATCTCCCAAATCGACAGCAGCCGTCCGTAGCAGCCGTTGCACAGCAGCCGATCCCAGGTTCCACCGGTCGTCGTGATCAGTTTCGACTTCTTGACCTGTCCGCACCGGCAGCAAGTGAACGCGGTCGTGGTGTCCACCCGGTACTGCTGCAATGGCCCCCGGGCCGGGTAGGTCTTAGTGACGTTGAACCGGAAGGGTGCGGAACCGTCTGAGTTGGCCACGAAGGAATCATGTCACCGGCAGCCACGAGGTCAGGCCAGATCCTGAAGGTTTCATCGTCTGGAGTTGAGCAACGACAGCCGGGTATACCGTTCTGCGGCATGACGGTGTCGGTGTCCAGGGGATTAGGGCCCGGTCCAGCGTGGCTAAGAGGTAGGACGACACACTGGCAGATGGCGCTTATCCTCGGGGTTCTTGGCGGCGTGGCGATGATCGTAGGCCTTCGCCTAGACTCCTTGCCCGATTAGCACGGCTGAGTTCTACAGCTGCTCGCTCACTCCATGGAGCACATCACCGACGGTCTGGCAAGAGTCAATTCTGTGCTGTGCGCGGCGCGCTCATCCGGGCCTCGCACGAAGAGAGCCTATCGTCCCTGGTGGTAAGTGCTGACCACCTTAGACTCCGTTCACGGACAAATTCGGGGTGCGTCTTGAGCAGGCGGCGCGCTACCTGTCCTGGGCTTCGCTGACTTGGATTAGCACGACCTCAACCTTCGGCATCAAGCCAGCAGTTGCTGCAGGACCTCGACGTCGGCCTGAAGCTCGGCCGCCTCCGGCGAGTGGTTGACGCACCAGGGGTAGGCTTTCCAGGGGATAACATCTCCCGGCGCGATCCCCGCCCCTTGAAGAGCTGGACCTGAAACTCCGCTGTCGGATCGTCGTGCTCCCCGCACAGAAATCCGGAGCCGACACCTCCGTGGCTTGGGGCCTCGGCTCCCTCAGGATCGACAGGGCACATGCCTCCACTGCCCCATGCCAGGGGCGACGTGCGGCATCCAGTCCTGGTCGCGCAAGGCGTGGACCATCTCATTGATCGGACGTACGTGGGGTGCGTACGCGCCCGCCATATCTTCCCTCCAACACCTGCGGGCTCGCACGCTTCTCCCCGAATCTGGAGGTCGACTGGCGGTTCCCTGACCACGTGAACAACCCGTTAGGCGTGATCAGCGACTGCTATGCGCTCAACGTCGACGCGGACACCGCCTGGACGTGCTACTACACCGACTTTCCCATCGTCCGTGTGCACGATGGGACTCTCACCGGGCTGGCACGGTGGCGCCGCCGCACGTGCGCTCATCACCGACGGGTCGCGCATCGCCCTGTACGGCGGATACGGCGCCGACCGCAACCGCCTGGCCGCAGGCCAACTGACCGACGACCAAATGCGCAGCACCGGAGAATATCGGGTCGTACTCCCGACGGACATGACCTTCCCAGCGACGCGCTCGTCACGGACGCGGCCCTGACCTGCACATCCTCACTTCCGCGGACTGGTGCCGGCTCGACCTCAGCAAAATCCCAGCGCCTACCAGGCGGGCACCGCGATCAGCAGCGCTCGACCAGCGGCATGTAAGTGCGCCTCCAAAGTGCCTCCAAGACGGTATGAGGCGTTGCTCGGCTCGAACTAGCGGTGCCCTCCCGGCTCGACAACCAGGTGATGGATCGAGCATCGGAGGATCGGTATGGACCGAGTGGTTTTTGGCATGGACGCGGACAAACGCTCCACCACGATCGAGGTGATGGCCGCCGACGAGACCATCCTGGGCGGCGGACGCTACGGCACCGACCGCGACGGCTACGCCGCGATGCTGGGCGACGCGCGGCAGTGGCCGGCCCGGGTGTGGGCGGTAGGTCCGCGAGGGACGGTCACGGTCCGTCTGTTTCCATGGCCGCGATGATGCGAGTTGTGGTGTCGCGCAGGAGTGTGTCAGGGGCAATGGTGGCGCCAGCGATAGTCGAGAACAAGATCGGCAGGCCGGACAGCGGATAGGCCTCATCCACAGGCTCCCTGAGTACGGCCTTGCCCAGCGGGTGTCGGGAGAGGGATTTGCGGGCGCGCGTCCAGGCGGCCTGGACCTCCTCGGGTGAGGGGACCCCGAACCCGTGCCCGACCGGGGCGGCGTGCCGCAGTTTCACCAGGGCGCCGTCGGTGAAGTCGGTGGCGAGCCGGCAGCGGTCGCTGAGGTCGGCGCGGACGTGGTCGTCCAGGCGGGTCATGACCGTGCAGGGGGTGCGGCAGCGGGCGGCGCAGTCGCCGAGCGCGGCCGAGACCTGGCTGTGGTGGCGGTCGAGGTAGGCGCGCCAGCCGGGCGGCGGCTCCTTGGCGACGCGCAGGGTGCGTTCGCAGGCGGCGCGTTCCGGCCGGGTGTGGTCGCACATGCGGGCTGACTCCGGCTCGACGGGGACGCCGAAGCGGCTGCCCTCGCCGCGCACGGCGGAACCGATCAGCGCCGGGTCGCCCGCGTGGCCGAGGACGGGTTCCCAGGCCAGCATCGGGAGGTACTCGCCGGCGATGTGGACGGCGGCGACGAGCGCGGCCATGTCGCGGCGGTGCCAATGGATCGCGATGACCTCCAGCAGCAGCCGATAGGCGGGGCGGAGGCTGGCGAGCGCCCCGCGGGGCCGCTCCCGGGGGGCCTGTGGCATGCGGCTGGCGCGGGCCCGGTCGAGGAGGTCGCGCGGGACCTCGCCGGCCTCCTCGGGCATGCCGAAGTCCTCGGCGTCGAGGTCGAGGACGCGCTGCCCGAACGCGCACAATGTCGCCACGTGCCCCTGCCGTCCGCCCAGTCGCCCATCTGTGGCCAGCATCCCCTGCGCGACCATGGCCGCCAGGTCTCTGAAAGCGTATTGGCGGGCGAGCATCCCGGCCACAGTCCAATTTTGATCAGGTTCTGGCCAGGCGGCCAAGGCGGCGCGCCCTAGGCGATCACCGTTACTTTGCCCTTCCGCAACCTTGATGGCGGCTACTACGGTGCCATCGCCCTGGTGACCAGGGACTTCCGCCTCTAGATCATCCATGTACGCTTCGAGTTGCTGGTACTGGCGTTCGGCTGACACTGCTTGGTCGCGCGCCAAACACAACTGATCTCGCAGGAATGAGATCTCTTCACGCAAGTCCGCTATCTCATGGTTAAGGCCCATGTGTGCGGCTTCCAAGTGGGCACGCTCGTCGTCCCACGCGGTCCGGAGCTGCTCGCGTTCATCACTGAGTCTCTTAATCTGGCGATTTCGCTCGTTCAGTTGTTGTTCGAGGTCTTCGGCATACTGGACGGCTTCGTGCCATTGGGTGACCGTCAGCTCCAACTTGTCGCTCACCAGACGCAACCGGTATTCGTGGGGATGCGCTGTCTCTAGAGCTCGAAGCTGAAGGTCGTTCAGGTGTTTGCACACCTCGGGGGTCACGGGTTTGCCGGAAGCTTCCAGGCGTGCCAGGAGCTGATCGAGGAGCCATCGCTCACGTGGTACTCGATGGCCGTTGAGATACCGTGAGAGGGTTCCCTTGTTGACGACCGGGTGAAGCCGCGCGAACTGATTGATCGACAAACCGGTCGCAGCGAACACTGCTCGCAGTTCAGTGACCCACGCTGTGGTCTCTGCGTTGAGACTCGGGTCCAGATGTGACCAGCGAACCTGTCGAGCGGGAACGTTATCTGTCATTCGAACATCATGGACGACCACCCATGGGACCGTCATGTGCGTCTAGGTAGACAGATGTTGCCGTTTCGTGCAACACCTCCCGGAGCCATGGCGCCTACTCCCTGTGCCCACTGGCCCGTTGAACACCGCGGCCATGTACGGCTGTTGCCATCTCACGCAACAGCCATGGCACGGGTCGTTGCGGCGTGGTGCAACACCCGCCGGGTCTGGCTATCTGGAAGCCGCCCCGGTGCCACTGGGCGCTGGGAAACCTGGACCTGGTGAGGACCCATGCATCCCGAAGTACCTCCGACCGGCCCCAAGGGTTTGGACACTCCGATCATCGTGATAACCCTCGCCGGGACCATGGTCGGCGTGCTGTCGTTCCTCGCGGACCATTCGATCCCCCGAGCGTTTCTGGCCGCCGCCACGGCGACCGGGAGCATTGCGGATCTGCTCATGCAGTTCCTCCCCAGGCGCCACCTCGTTCGGGGCCCGGGCGATCAGGATGATGATCAAGGGGGCGACCACACCGAACGGCATACCTGAGAACAAGCCCGGAGCCAGCTTGGCCTCGGCCTCGCCACCACCTTCCACTCCGGACGCGCCCTTGCCCCCCGACCGGCCACCAATTTACGCCCTAACCTCGGGCTTCACCGGGCGGCGGGCCGAGAGTGACCGTTTAGACAAAAAGTGCCCCGAGCTGGGAGGATAGGGCTTGACGAGAGTCATGTCCGCATCAGTCCGAAAGCACTTTTCGCGTGAAGAGTGCAGGCCGCCATGCCAAGCTCGCGGTGTCATCGGACGGCGCGGGGATCGTAAGTCGGGCCGGCGGAGTGCTGCTGACCGAGACGCTCCGTGCGCCCGGGTTCGACCGGGCGGTTTCCGCTGGTTGGAACGGTGGCGTAGGCCGCGGGTGATGCACGATCCGGGCAAGGTCGTGGCGGACCTAGCGGTGATGCTGGCGCTGGGCGGGGACTGCCTGTCCGATATCGCGGTCCTACGGGCCGAGCCGGAGTTGCTCGGGCCGGTGGCGTCCGATCCGACGGTGTCGCGGCTGGTCACCACCCTCGCCCAGGCTGGTCCGCAGGCGTTGCGGGCCATTCCGCAAGGCCGGGACGGCCGCGCCTGGGCATGGGAACTGGCCGGCAAGCATGCCTCCGGGACGGGCGGAGGCCTGACCCCGGTGGATCTGAACGCCCTGGGAGCCAGGTTCGGGAGCCACCGCAGTCAGGCTCCCATCGACCCAACACGACTAAGTCAGGGCGTTTGTGCAGGTGAGAGGCTCCCCGTTCGACTCGGATCGACCTAGATCGACTTCTCTGCTTTGCTTCACACCGAAGAGGCCACTGGTTCGAACCCAGTATCGCCCACGTTTTGCCAGGTCAGAGGCTTGCTTGGACGATGAGCAGGCCTCTTTGGCGTTGTCGCAGCTCCGAAGAGGTCACGGGTTTCGGTCCAGCAGTGCGCGGCGTCGCTCCCGCAGGGCGGCTTCTTGGGCTTCTTGGGCTCGGGGGGCGGCCACTGGTGGCCCGGTGGGAGGAATTTGGGAGATCATCCTTCTCCCACCGCGAACGAGGCCACAAGAAGACCGCGGTACCAGTCACTCTGCGTGGTCGAAGTCGGGTTGAGTGCTTGCTGCTTGTCTGGAGGCGTCGCTGCTGCTACGTCGAACCGTCTGACCGTCCGGGGGGAAGGTCCGCTAGTACGGCATGGCCTTCACCGGCTCCGGCTTCGCGGTCATCCGCGCATGCCGGGACGTCCTGCTGGGTTCAGACCCGCCGGTCACCGTGCTCGAACGAGCGTCCGCTGCCTCGCCAAACCCCGCGAGGCCGTCACCACTACCGTGCACCCCGCCGGCACCGTCGTCTCGTGCGATGGGGGCGATGTCCGCTGGCGGAACCGGCACCATCGGACTAACGCTGTCCTCACCGCCCCCCGCTCCGGCTTGACCGACGAGAAGCAGCGCTGGATACCAGCGGCCCTTGCCTACGCTCCCGCTCCTTCTCGCGGAGAGCGGTACAGAGTAGAGGAGACCAATGTTGTGATCTACAACGTAAAGGACTCGTCCGGTTCCGCGGTTCCGCGATCTTGACTGGTGGGCACGGGTGTGGACGAACTGGCGGTTGCGGCGGTTACCGGCCAGCGGGCCGAGCGTTCGCCCGTTTATGGCCCAGATGCTCGGACATCTCCGTTTCCCGCGCGCGGCTGCAGCACCGTCTTGGTGGCACCGGGGCAACAGCCCACCCGGCCCCACCGGCGCCATCCTGCCCGGGCCCGCTCGATCAGCTCGGCGGAGGGCCGGACATCCAGCCCGCCCGACCGCTCGTCGTCGCTCGCAGACGATCTCCCCGGGCGGGGGCAACGGCCCCAGCCTTCAGGGTCACCGCCCCACCCACACGATCTTCAGGACGGTCCCGACAGATGCCGCTGGCAGCGTCGCAGGCGTTTCTCGAGCCGGTCTCGTGTGCTTGCCGCTGTGGGCGGTTGTTGGAGGGCCTGGGTGAGCACCTTCTCGGCCTCGGCGTAGAGTTCCTGCTTCACCAGCCAGATGCTGAGTCGATCAGCGACTCTGGGGTTGGTGCTGCCTGCGGCGACGGCTTCGCGGTAGGCGGCGATGGCCGCGTCCTCGTCTCCGTCTTTTTCGGCGCGGCGTCCGGCGTCCTCGGCCAGGACGGCGAGAGGGGCTGTGTCGTTCTGGCTTGCCGCCAGGGCCTTCAACTCGACGCGTAGACGTTCTCCACGGTGAGCGGGCATGTTGCCGTGGCGGTCTCGGCCGTGGGAGACCGCGAGGAGGCGGCGCGCTGGGCCGGTCCTCAGCGGGAGCGGCACGTGGCGGTAGAGGTCGAGCAGCATCGGGATGTGCGGTGCTGCGCAGACGTACTCGAACAGTTCCGCCCACGCCTCGCTGTTGTTCCGGTCGTTGTACAAGCACCCGAAGTATCCGGCGAGGGTGTCGTCACGCCTGCCTCGCTGGTAACGCACACATCGCGCGTACATGAGCCAGGCATCTGCCACCTTCGGGTCGGATGCCTGCTCCAACTGCTGGATGAGTGCTCTGACCCTGTTCTCCAGGGCCGGCCAAGCGTCGATGGGCCGGTCATCTGACCATGTCTCTTTGACCTGGGCGTAGTCCGTCGCTACGGCTGCAAGTGTGCGCCGTGCCGCGTCGTGGTGTCCGTGCAGGACGGGGGAGGGGCCAGCGAGTCGGCTGAGCAACCGCTCGACGCTGTCGGCTATGTCCGGGATATCGCTGAACAGGGACGGCTGGAGCCCCAGCGGACGGGGATCGATCAGCAGAGCGACCTGTTGTCCCTGTCTGTCCTGGTAGAACTCCGCTGGGCACGAGGGCAGTTGCCCGTCGTGGGCGGCCGCGAAGTCGATGATCGCACGATGGACGGGGCCGCAGATCTCTTTGGCGATGAACCCGACGTGGAAGGTCTGCACGTAGACCGCCACGGCATCCGGATACTTAGAGAAACGTGGCTCTGGCACGAGTACTGCGGCTCGTACACCATCGTGCCCAGGGTCCGCTGCCGCGGCGCGGACCTCGGGTTCACGGTAGAACTCGCCGACGATTTCGATCTCGACGTCTCCGGGAAGCCACGCCGGTGAAGCGACGAGTTTGGGCAGGCGCGAAGGCGTCGTCTTCGGCGGGTCTATAACGGGCCAAGCCCGGTGCTTCCGCGCCGCGCCCTTCCCAGCGGCCGATCGCGTCGGCCCGGTTGGAGGCGAATGACCGGCCGGGGGCTGATGTCTGGTTGGGTTCTCTCCCGTCCCGGGGCTGGTGTTGGGCTCGATCGGCCGGGTGGGAGAGGCGCCATCGTAGGGAAATGCCGCAGGATCGGTCCCGGAGGCGCGGTTGACGGTGACCACCTGTTGCAGCCGTGAACGCAGGTGCTCGAAGTCGTTGCGCTTTCCCCAGGTGAACAGCACCGTGTCCGGATCCGACGCGGCGTTCCCGACGTTGAGGGCCTGTGGTTCGACGCCGCCGAGACCGAGTTGCAGGTAACCGTTGACCATCCGTCCGGCCTCCTTGTACCGGACACCTGAGATCGCTTGAAAGGGGATACGGCGAGACTCTTCAGCGTGACCCACCATTTTTGAGCGGAGGCCACTGCGGACCAGGATCAGCGTTTCACCCTCAAGGAGGATCCGCCCGTTCACCCCCACGTACTCCGATGCCGCAGAGGGCGGAGGGATGGGCGCGTGCGGGGCAACAGGGTGGGGCGACGGCTGGGCTGGAGCAACGGCGGGAACCCACAGTTGCCAGCCCCGCGGCGGGGGAGGCCGCGAAGGATCGGGCTGCCATCCCGGCGGAGGTGTCCACCCTGGTGGGGCCGGCGGCCACGTCGGCGGCGGATTGAAACGCCAGCCCGACACCCGCGGTGCCGAAGGAGCCGTGTGCGGTGGTGCAGAAGCCGGAACCGGGGAGGGGGAGGCTACGGTCTGGGCGGCAGCCTGCTCGATGATTTTCAAGACAGGGCGCCCGTCGTCCCCGTGGACGTCCCCGAAGTCGGTCTCTGCGCCGTCGCCGTCCACCACGACCAAGAACTCTCGCTGCTTATAGGACGGCCGTGTGTGCGCCGAAGTCACCGCAGCCGACGCAGCTTCCACCGCGAACCCCCGATCGTTCAGGGCTGACGCTTTGAAGCCAATAATGCGCCTGTCAGTCACCCCAAGGTGGGTGAGCGTCGGTAGCGCCTTCACCGTGGTGACCAAGCCCAGGATGATCTCGCCAGGTGCCAGCCGAGCAGCGACCGCCCTCAGCAGTTCACCTGCCTGCTCCGGCGATACCTCCACCCCGAGATAAGGCATCCCTGAAGACGGCGAACCAGCCATCACACCCCCATACACCTGTTCTGCTCGTGAAGATGAGACGCGCTGGACCTGGAATCAGATGACCGCAAAAGCGCCCTCGCCCTCGCCTTCATCTGCTCTTCCTTGGCCAGGTACGCGTTGCGCCCGGCCGAGGAAGTTCAAGGACCGCAGAAGCAGGGATGTTCGGAGGCGGGCTCCGTCAACCGATTGAACTGACAGACAGCTGCTCCGAGTATCTGCGGGCGCTGGGCCTGGCAGGCGAGGACGCCGCGCACCCCGGGAAGAACGTCGTGGTGCTGGGGCGCGACCTGCGCCTCGCCGCAGGCTACGACGCCTGGCTCGACGGACGTCCCACGACCGCTGCCCGACGTCCGGTGGACCCCGGCGAGACGGCCCTCCTCACCTACACCCTCGGAACCTCCGGCCAACCGAAGGCGGTGCAACTGAGCAACGCCAACATTGCCGCGAACCTGGCGACACCCGCGCCATGGGAGGTCGACCCGGGATCGGTCGTGTGCGTCCCCGCGCCGCAGTTCAACGCCTCGAGGAGGGAATGGCTCTTCTACTGCCTGGGGCGAGGAGTGCGGTCGGCCTTTCTCGCTGACGCCTCACCCGACGGCCTCCTGCGCGTGCTGGCAGACGTCCGAGCCTCATCTACGGCGGATCATCGATGCCGCCCGCGGTGATCGAGAAGGCGTGCCCGGCGTTCGCCTGCGAGCCCGTGCAGAGCTGCGGGATGACCGAGGCGTGCAGGCCGACGAATACCGGATTGTGGCACTTCTTCTCGGGCGCTGACCTGCGCTGTGGGGGAGCCAAGTGGGTTTGGATGGGGCGGCGGGCTGCTAGCTCGCGCGGCTCTCGGCTGCCTGACGCTGCCCACATTAGGGTTCGTATGATTCCTGAGCTGGTGTTCTCTGTCGTGACGTCTAATAGTCGGTGTTTGGCCAAGGATGCTTCCGCCGCCGGCGCACTTTTTCAAACCACAGAAATTGATTCTCCTATTTCACGCCCTTTGTCGATATTCAGCCGGTCGTTCTCGCCTGTCCGGGTCCCTTAAGAACCGGTTGGCCGATCACCTACGTGGTCGCGGCTGATTCCGTCCCTTGGGATCGAGCGGGAAGCTGGTCTTGTGGCGACATGGTGTCGGGTCGGCGCCCGGGACCAGGTTGCGGCACCACCACTCCAGGCCGTGCGCCTTGGGGCGCCTGCTCAGTCTCACCACCCACATTCGGCCCCCGCACTCGGGACAGGTCGGCATTCGGCTGAGCTCGTCCGCACGTTCGTGGTCGAGCACATGGCGCGCGAAATCGCGGCTTTCGATCAACGTCATGATGTCCCGGGTGCCTTGCGAGCCGCCCGTATGCGACAGCACGTTCATGCTTCCCATGAAAACAAGCTGATCATCGATCACAATCAGTTTCTGGTGTTCCTGCCAGAGGCACAGCACATGGCGAATCCGCGTCCGGACGGCCTCTAGCGAGTTATGGAGTGATGCTGCTACCTGCTTGGCCGGGCGAGTCAGGACGCGTACCTTGACCCCGCGGTTCTGTGCTGCTTCCAGGGCGGGCAGAAAGTCATGCACACGTTTACCTATCCAGGGACTCCAAATCCAGATGCTGTGCTGTGCCCGTTTGATGTACGACAGCAACTCGGCCGGAAGCACGTCTTCGTCGTAGAGATCGACGACCTTGACGTAGGTGCGCAGGGCGTCCCAGACGTCGAACCTCGGACCGGGTTCGATCGCCGGCTCCGGCGCTCCGAGTACCTCTCGCGCGGAGACGACTTCAACGGTGCCTCGGCCGATGAACTCGCTGAGCACTTGCAGCGGCCCCTGGCGTGCCCTCGCCAAGGCAGTCCCATTGCCGATTACGTAGAGGCGGTGCCGGGCACGTGTGACCGCAACGTTGAACAGTCGCAGCCCATTGACGGCGAAGGCGTCGCCATGGGCCCCGGCCCTTGCCATCCAGCCCGTGCCGTCTTCGACCAGATCGAAGATGACCGTGTCGAATTCGCGTCCCTGGAATCCGTGGGAGGTGTTCACCTCGACACCAGCAGGCCCTCCGTCGCCGAGGAGGGACTGGATCGCCTCCCTTTGTGCACGATAGGGCGTAACGATGCCCACCTGCCCCTCGGCGTGCGTCACCAAATGGTGCTCGCCGACCGCGCGTGCCAAGAGGGCGCCTACCGGCCACCATCGGCCCGAACCTCCGAGAATCGGGTGGACGGCGCTGTACTCGTCGCCGAGCCCGTCCACGTCGACGAAGACGATCTCCGAGCGGGTTCGAGACGCGACGCGCAACAGGCCCTCGTACGCGATCCGGTTGGCCAGATCGTTGATGCTCTCCCCGAATCGGTACTGCTCAGAGAGCTCCACGCACCCGGGGAGTGCGTCGGCGTCGCCGAATCGTCGCATACCGAAGTATGAGAAGCAGTTCTCGGTCAGCCAGTCCCGATCGGGCCCTTCGGGAAGGCGCTCAGCGTCGTCGACGATAGGTGCGTTCTGAAAGAAATCGCCGAGGAGCACGGCCCCGTGGGCGGCGAGCGATACCCCGAAGATGACAGCGGGCAGTACCGACGCCGCTGCCTCATCGACGATGACCACGTCGTATCGGCGCTCGTGGACAGGACGTTTCAGGCGGAGAAGGTCGAGTGTGGTGGCGACGAGCTTGGCGGAGGCGATGATTTCGCGCTCGGCGCTCCTCCCCAGTTCCCGCAGTTCTTCGAGAAGTTTCTCGTGATGCCGCTCGAGGTCGGCGATTCGTCCTTCCAGATGGGCGGCCTCGTCCCGCAGCCCCGGCAGCCGCCGGTGGAGGCCAGGAAGATCCTCGGCCTCAACCCGTGCGATGAAGGGCCTGTCCGTGTCTTGCGGTTGAGGACGTTTCTGCAGGGCGATCAACACACCGCGGTTGGCCCGTGCGGTCTTATCGAGACCTTGGTAGGTCTCTTCCTGCGTTCGGTAATGCTCCTGCCTCAGTTGCAGCGACTCACGCAGGTCCTCAACCTGGAGTTCTGTGATCGGCATCGCCCGTGCCCGACTGTCCTCGATGCGCCTGAGTAGTTCCGGCTCGGCGTCCGCCAAGATCCGTTTCCGTTGCTCCTCGGCGGTCCTTGCGGCACCAAGAGCCTCGCGGGCACGCTGGACACGGTCTCGCAGGTCTCGCTTGCGGCGCCGCTCGGAGGAGCGCAGAGACAATCCAGCCGCACTACCGCTCAGAGCCTGCTCGACGGTCTCCAGTGCCTCCTCCGCGTCTCGCGCGGCGGAGGCCGCGCGAGCATGCTGGAGCCGGTAGCTCTCCAACTCGGCGGCGAGTTCCCCGGCCTCCTGCAGCGCCTTGGCATGTGGCTGAATGCGCTGCCAGGCGTCACGAGCGCCTGCCAGGCGACGTCTGGCGTCCTCCCGGCGCTCTCGCTGTTCAGCGAGCGCTGCCTCGTTCTTGACGCACCGATCCTTCGCCTGCCTCAGCCGTTCACCGTTCGCGACTCTCTCGAGAGCCTCTCCGTACTCCGTGGGGTCGAAGCCGTCCAGTCGCGCTTCGGACTTCCGCAGGGCCTGGAACACCTCGTGCTCACGCAACGCGATGATCTCATCCTCGATCTGGCGGCGTTGATCTTCCTTGTGCTGGGCGCGGCGCTTGCGCAATTCGTTGAGGGACAGCTTTGGGTCGCGCGCGACGTCCGGGACGTGCGGGGTCCCGACCCGGATCATGACGCCCGCATCGTCTGGGCCGAGCATCCTGGCCGCCCGCAGGAGCGCGTTATCGACAGCGACGTTCGTGCCAGACACCAGCAGGACGCTTTTGCCCTCACGCACCAGTTGCTCTACCGCCTGGGCGATGACGTGGGTCTTACCGGTACCGGGCGGCCCCCATATCAACTGGAGTCCCGGTGACATGCACGCCCTGAACGCCTCGCGTTGTCCGGGATTCAAGCCGACGGGTACATCGCGACGTGACTCGATCGGATCCGGACGCCGCCGCTCGAAAGCCGAATGCACGCCTTCGGGCTTAACTTTCTGCAAACAGTCGACCATAGACTTGCGGAGTCTGCCGCGTCCGGGGCGGGCGGCCCAGAGGAAAAGTCCCTCCTGCGGAGCATGCGAGGCCACGTGAACATGGAGGACTTCGCCGTCCAGCATGGCGTCCCGCACGCCGTACTTCAGCTTCTCCGGCCCCTCCGCCGGAGCGAGGAAGGCCTCCTCCAGCCGATCAGTATCAATCGTCCTACCGCGAACGACGAGGCTGTACCAGCCAGGGTCGTCGATGCTTCGCTCAGCGGGCCCGATCTTCTCGGATGGTGACTCCTGCGCAGGATCGCCTCCACGGCCAGACCCAGCCCCATTCCACCGCTCAACCGCATTTGTGAGTCCTGCAAGCCATTTCGGCCGCTCCGCCACGCTGCCGCCACACTAACGTCTCGATCCTCGAAGCCATCGATCTAGGAACGCTGGCCAGCATAATCCAAAATGTCGATCACGATTGTCCTTATTTGGCAATCAGGAAATCCGTATCTCTGTTTTTAGGTGCGTCCATAACGGCTGATCGACTCGGTCTGGTCATGTGCCTGTTGCCCTCTGAAACCCCGGTGGGGAGTCGCTGGATGGCGATCGACGGTGGTGTCGACAACATCATCGGCGGTGCGGAACGGGCGGCGCCCGTGCATCTCCACGCTGACCGATTGACCCTTGCCTGGCCACGGTGGGTCACGCGCTGTCGATCACAGGAGGGCGTCAATTGTGGGAGAAGGCAACGGACGCAACCCTCCCCAAATCGTGCTGTCATGTACTGAAGACTAAGGTCTGGCCTGCGACGATGTCGAGAAGCGGTCTGTCCTGGCCTTGATCGATCGTGTTCACACCGAAGGCCACTGGTTCGTATCCAGTATCGCCCACGTTTTGCCAGGTCAGAGGCTTGCTTGGACAATGAGCAGGCCTCTTTGGCGTTGTCGCAGCTCCGAAGAGGTCACAGGTTTCGGTCCAGCAGTGCGCGGCCTCGCTCCCGCAGGGCGGCTTGAACAGATCACGCCCTGTGGCGGCTGGACGTCTCGCTGCGGGAGAAGACGTTCTGGAAGATGTTCTACGAGTCGGCGGCCCGCGCCGATGAGGTGCTGTGCCTGAACGTGGAGGACCTATCCGCAGGACAAGCGCGGCAGGATCACCGCCAAGGGCGGGGCGATCGAGTGGATTCACTGGCAGTCCGGCACCGCCCAGCTCCCGCCCCGACTGATTGCCTGTCGCACCCGCGGCCCGCTGGTCCTCACCGACCGCAAGGCCCCGGCCGGAACACCCACGCTGGACGTGTACCCCGAGACCGGCCGGGCCCGGCTCTCCTATCACAGGGCCGAGGAAATTCTCGAGGAGAACACCCGACTACTGGTCAACCCTCTCGCCTCGCCCGAGGACAACGAGGACCTGAACGGCTGGACGCTCCATCGGCTACGCCACTGTGCCCTGACACACGACGCTGAGGGCGGCACCTCCACCCCGATGCTGCTGGCCCGCTCCCGCCCCGCATCCGTCCGCTCCCTGGAACGCTACGCACCTCTCCCATGGAAAGTCAGCATTTACTGATCTTGCATCTGGGAGAGGGCCTGTTCCTGCTTGGTTTCAGGCGACTGGGAACCATGTGCGTCAACGATCTTCGACGGGGTCTCCAGGGAGGGGACGCGCTCAGCCCGTAGCGACAGCAGAGAGGAGACGAACAGCAGCACGGCGATGAGGATCGACACTGTGGTGATGGCTGGGGTTGACCCGTACGCGTCGGCGGCCGTGGAGAAAATGCCGCCGATGATCGCGACTGACAGGGCAGCGCTGATCTGAAGAGTCGCGGTGACCAGACCGCTGGCCAGGCCGGCGAACGCACGCGGAATGTGTGTCACCGTGATGCGGATCAGCGAAGGCAGCACGGCCACACCCGGCAGGTCCTGCCGCTCGCCGAGGTTGAGGAGCGGTACGGGCCGGTGCGGCCGGTCGTGGCCCCGGACGCCGCGGACGTCGAGCGGCTGCAGGAGCTGGTGCGCGACGCGGGCCGGCTCGCTCTCGGCACGATCGCCGCCGCACTGTACGCCGTCGAGCAGCGCATCGCGGCGACCCAGCCGTCGCGGATTCCCGTCGGCGGCGCGGCATCGGCCGAGGGGCTGATCGAACGCGACCCGCTGACGGCCGGGCGGCCCGGATCAAGAGAAGCCGTCGACTTGATCGACGTCATCTGGCAGGTGAGGCCGCCGTACTCGGTGACCAGGTCCACGCGGAGCTGCACGCCGAAGCGATCGAGATCTTCCTGCGGTGGGCGACAGGCCGGCCAAGTTCGTGGAGTTCGCCGAGACGATCCCCGAAGTGCTCGCCGACGTCGTCGGCGAGCGAGGCGGCGTCGCCGCGCTCGCCGAGGACTGGCTGCTGGGACTGGAGCACGTCGCGATGGGGGCAGGCTCCAAGAGCAACAACCACGCCGACTACTAGAGCTGTTACTAACCGTCGAGGGCAGGGCAGGGGTGACGGGCACACGCTGCGACGACGAACGATGAGCATCGGTCCGTTACAAGCGTGAGCCTGCGGCGCTTGCGTGATCACCGCGTGCTCCGGACCTCGGCCCAGCGGCCCTACATCGGCAATACGGTCGCCCCGCCAGCGTCTCGACCATCGGAGCTCAGCAATCAGCGAGTGCGGGTTTGATCAACGATCCGGGCGCGAAGAAGAGGTCACACCATGCGGGCAAACATTCAGGTTCACGGCAACAACGCCGCCGAGGACGTCAAGAACTGGCGGGTGGTCAGATGACTAGCGCGAGCCCGGGGGCGTCCCGTCTGATCGCAACGGTGGACGCCCTGCGTACGGCGCTGGCGGAGAGCACGGACCTGCTCCGGTCCACGCTCGGCGGGACCGTCGACGAGGAGACGGCGGCCGCCGCGGAGGCCGACGGGGT
>NZ_BAABEV010000027.1:0-126265 GCF_039540335.1 Actinomadura verrucosospora
GTGTTAAGCACGCCGCCAGCGTTCGTCCTGAGCCAGGATCAAACTCTCCATCAAGGTCCAACGACCAGCCAGGGGGCGAACCCCGACCAGCCAAACCTCAGGAAACAATCCCAGCATCACCATCCCCCACAAAGAGGGACAGCATTGCCTCAAAGAAATCCCCACCACCTCCGAAGAGATGGCACGGGGCGACCCGGTCGAAAAAGACCGGGCCGATAAAGGCACTGGCTTTTAACACGCTGTTGAGTTCTCAAGAAACGGACACCCACCGCGCCGACCCCCGCTCTCGCGGACCCCGGCTCCGGGGCAACCCTGCTAACTTACCAGGCTCATCCTCGTTGTCAAGTCGATCTGCGAAGATCTTTTTGCCCGTCGAAGGTGTGCCCGTCCCCCACGCGACGACACGACACCAAGCCAGAGACTCGGAGAGATCGTTCCGTGGGAGGCGCCCTGCGGGCCGGCCACCTTGCGGCGTCCTGCATCCCGTCCGGGCTTGTCCTTCAAGAGTACCCCGGTGCGCAGAACGCTGCGAACCGTTTTCCTCTGTCAGTGTCCCCCGGGGCCGTCCGCCTGTCGGCGTCCCGCATCCCCTTGGGGCACCACAGAGATTAGGCAGCCTCGGAGGGCCCGTCAAATCGGGACCGGCCACCTGTTCGTCCCTTCACCGAAACTCCCAGGTCACGCGCGGTTCAAGTCACCGGCGTCACCGGCCCGTCAGCGTCACGTCAGCGTCCGCGCACCGGTGTCCGCGTGGCGTCAGCGACGTGGCCCACGGTGGTGACCGTCACAGCGAAAGAACTACGGGAGGCACTCAGATGGACGATGTGATCCGCGCGGAGGGGCTGCGGAAACGGTTCGGGGACACGAAGGCCTTGGACGGAGTGGACATCGCGGCCCGCAGGGGGACGGTGCTCGGGGTCCTCGGACCGAACGGTGCGGGCAAGACCACCGCGGTGCGCGTGCTGGCGACGTTGCTGAAGCCGGACGCCGGACGCGCCGAGGTGGGCGGGTTCGACGTGGTCAAGGACGCGGTGCGCGTCCGGGCGAAGATCGGGCTGACCGGGCAGTACGCGTCGGTGGACGAGGAGCTGACCGGCTTCGAGAACCTCGTGATGATCGCCCGGCTGCTGGACTTCGGCCGCGCCGAGGCGAAGGCGCGGGCGCGGCGGCTGCTCGACCGGTTCCGGCTCACCGACGCGAGCGGCCGCGCCGTGAAGACGTACTCCGGCGGGATGCGCCGGCGGCTGGACCTGGCGGCGAGCCTGATCAACCACCCGGAGATCATCTTCCTGGACGAGCCGACGACCGGCCTGGACCCGCGGGCGCGCAACGAGGTCTGGGACACGGTCCGGGAGGTCGTCGCCGAGGGGGCGACGGTGCTGCTGACCACGCAGTACCTGGAGGAGGCCGACGCGCTCGCCGACCGGATCGCGGTGTTCGACCAGGGGCGGGTCATCGCGGAGGGCACCTCCGACGATCTGAAGGGGCGGATCGGGCGGCGCACGCTGGTGGTCCGGGCGGCCGAGCCGTTCCGCGCGGCGCAGCTCGCCGCGATCGTGGCGGAGCTGACCGGGGAGCGTCCGGAGGTCCAGGAGGCCGCGGGTCTGGTCACGGCGCCCGTGCACGATCCGCGCCTGCTGTCGGTTCTGGTGCGGCGGCTGGACGAGGCGTCCATCGTGGCGTCCGAGCTGGCGTTGCGGATGCCGAGCCTCGACGAGGTGTTCCTCACACTGACGGGCCACCACGCCGAAGAACCCACGCCCGAACTCGTTCCCGAGGGAGCCTGACATGACCGCCATCACCGTTGACAGCCGTCCGTCCGCCGCAGAACCGCCCGCGCGCATCAGCATGAGAAGGACGTTGCGGCACGGCCTGACGCTGGCGTGGCGCAACGTCTCCCAGTTGAAGCACTCGCCCGAGAAGCTGCTGGACACGACGCTGATGCCGATCGTGTTCCTGCTGCTGTTCCTGTACGTGTTCGGTGGCGCGGTGGCCGGCGACACGCATTCGTACCTGCAGCAGCTGCTTCCGGGGCTCGTCGCGCAGATGGCGATGTTCGCCACGATGGGGCTCGGGACGGCGCTGAACGAGGACATCCACAAGGGCGTGTTCGACCGGTTCCGGAGCCTGCCGATCGCTCGTTCGGCGCCGCTGCTCGGGACCGTGCTCGGCGACACGGTCCGGTTCATCACCGTGATGACGGTGCTCGTGGCCTTCGGGTCGGTCCTCGGTTTCCGGTTCCACACCGATCCGCTGTCGGTGATCGCGGCGTTCGCGCTGGCCTACGTCTTCTATCTGGCCGTCTGCTGGATCTCCGTGCTCGTGGGGCTGGTCGCGCCGACGCCGGAGACGGTGCAGGGGCTCGCGTTCATCTGGGTGATGCCCCTGACGTTCGGCAGCAGCATCCTCGTGCCGGACACGTCCACGATGCCGGGCTGGCTGGAGGCGTGGACGAAGGTCAACCCGATCACGCACCTGGCGGAGTCGGTGCGCGCGCTCACCGTCGGCGGCCCCGTCGGCAACCACGTCTGGTACACGCTCGCCTGGGCGGCGGGGATCGTCGTCGTCACGTTCCCGCTGGCCATGCGCATGTACTCGCGGAGGGCCTGACGTCCGGCCTCGCCTCCGAACGCGCGTCGCCCCGGGAGAGTCGGTCTCCGGGGCGACGCGCCTTTCCGGTGCCGAACGACCGCCCGGAGAGCGCATGCGATCAGAGCAAGGTGACCAGTCCGTCCGCCTGGTCGAAGACGTCGTCCCGGGTGACCCGCCGCCCGCGCTCGTACGCGGCGGTGAACGCCTCCTCGCCGAGGACGCCGCGGACGAGCGACAGAGTCCGGCCGACGTCGTAGCTCCCCGCGTCGCCGTAGCCGCGCAGGTTGTGCGCCGTGCCCAGCAGCTCGGCGGCGCGCGCGTGCTTCCCACGCGCGGCGGCGTAGGCGGCGACGCCCTCGACGACGTCCGCCACGGTCGGGTTTCCCAGCAGCACGTCGTTCTGCAGATCGCTCAGCGCCTGGACGTGCCAGCGCTTCGCGGCCTCCAGGTCGCCGTCCTCCTCCGCGAGGCAGCCGAGGCGGCTGTGCGTCTTGCGGACGGCCTGCGCGAAGTCAGGACGATGCCCGCGCGACTGGACCCACGCGCACGCGCGATCGGCATGAAGGCGCGCGGCCCCGCGGTCACCCTCCTGCAAGGCGAGCTCGCACAGCAGAAGAGACGAGGTCGCGGCTTCGGCGAACTCGCCGACCCGCTCGGCCTGCGCCATGGCCTGTTCGAGGTCGCTGTGGGCGCGCGCGATATCGCCCCGCCGGGCGCGCACCCGTGCGAGGTGGGCGAGCAGCGTGGCGCCCTGCTCGGGACTGACTCCGCCCGTGACGTAGCCGTACGCCTCCTCGCCGAGGCGGAGCGCCTCCGTCAGGTCGCCGCGCGCCACGGCGGCCTGCATCATGCCGCTCAGCGCGACGATCATTCCGAACCGGTCGCCCAGCTCGCGGAACCGCGCGTAGCCGTCGGCGGCCTGCTCGGCGGCGTCGTCGATCTGGCCGGTGTTGATGCCCATGTGCCCGAGGATGACGCGGACGACGGCCCGCACCCACGGGTCGGCGTGCTCCCGGATGCGGTGGAGGCTGCGCCGGATCCCCTCGACGTCGCCGCCGAACATGGCGGCCCCGGTCTCGGCGAGCGCGAGCACGGGATGCGCGGGCGACCCGGGGACGACGCTCAGGGTCCTCTTCACCGCCGCCTGCATCGACTCCCTCGTCGGCCCGGCCACATCGGTCAGCTCGGTCACGAGGGTGGCGAAGACGACGCACAGCGCGTACGCCTCCTCCAGGCCGGGAGGCGCGGCGCCGCCCGCCATGTCGCGGACGACGACCGTCCACCCGCCCGACTCCCGCTCCATGTCGCGCAGGATCCAGAACCACACCAGCCCGGCCACGAGCCGCAGGGCCGACTCGACGTCGCCGGTCTCGGTGACGTGCCGGAACACGACGCTGAAGTTCTCGCGCTCGGCGGCCAGGCGGGCGGACCAGACCAGCTGGTCGTGGCGGCGCAGCTCCGGCTCGGCCCGCTCGGCGAACTCGACCATGTAGGCGGCGTGCGCGTCGCGGACGCGGCGGGTCTCGCCGGCCTCCTCCAGCCGCTCCCCCGCGTAGACGCGGACGGTCTCCAGCAGCCGGTAGCGGACCTCGGCGTCGCCGTCGGCGATCACCAGTGACTTGTCGATGAGCGCGGCGATCACGTCGATGACGTCCCGCGGGTCGGGGGCGTCCGGAGCGTCGAGGCCGCACACGCGGACGGCGGCGTCCGGCGTGGCGCCGCCGGCGAACACCGAGAGGCGGCGCAGGACGGTGCGCTCCTCCTCGTCCAGCAGATCCCAGCTCCAGTCGACGACGGCGCGCAGGGTCCGGTGCCGGGGCAGGGCGGTGCGGCTGCCGCCGGTCAGCAGCCGGAACCGGTCGCCGAGGCGGGCCGCGACCTGTCCGGGGGTGAGGGAGCGCAGCCGGGCGGCGGCCAGCTCGATCGCGAGCGGGATCCCGTCGAGCTCGCGGCAGATCGCGACCACGTCGGCGACGCTGCCCGCGTCGACGGCGAAGCCGGGACGGACGGCGGCGGCGCGGTCGGCGAACAGGCGGACCGAGGCGTAGCCGAGGGCGTCGGCCGGGTCGGCGGCGTCCTCGGTCGGCAGCGGGAGGGACGGCACCGGGCACAGCGACTCGCCGGTGATGCCGAGCGGTTCGCGGCTGGTCGCGAGGACGCGGACGCCGTCGGCGTGCGCGACGACGTGGTCGACGAGCCGCGCGACGGCGTCGATGAGGTGCTCGCAGTTGTCGAGGACGAGCACGGTCCGCTTGGCGGCGAGGAAGTCGGTGAGCCGTTCGAGGGGCCGCACCGCCACGCGGGTCTCGGCGGGGCGGACGGTCTCGGGGACCGCGAGCGCCGACAGCACCGCGTGCACGACGTCGCCCGGGTCGCTGACCGGGGCGAGCGGGACGAACCACACGCCGTCCGGCATCTCGTCGACGAGGGCGGCGGCGCTCTCCCCCGCCAGCCGCGTCTTGCCGGCGCCGCCGGGGCCGGTGAGGGTGACCAGGCGGGTCTCGCGGAGCAGCTTGCCGACCCGCTGCGACTCCTCCTCCCGGCCGACGAAGCTGGTGAGCTGGGCGGGCAGGTTGGTGCGCGCGGGCCGCGGGGCGGCGGGCGCGGGCTCGGTCGGCGGGGCCGCCGCCTCGCGCCGGAGGATCGACAGGTGGACGGCGGCCAGCTCCGGGGACGGGTCGACGCCGAGCCGGTCGGCGAGGGCGCGCCGCGTCTCCTCGTACACCTCCAGGGCGTCGGCCTGGCGTCCCGCCGCGTAGAGGGCGCGCATCAACTGGCCGCGCAGCCGCTCGCGCAGCGGGTGCGCGGCGGCGAGGGGCTCCAGTTCGGCGACGGGCGGGACGGGGAGCCCGGCGGCGATCTGGGCGTCGACGCGGTCCTCCACGGCGGCGAGCCGCAGTTCCTCCAGCCGCGCGATGGTCGGGAAGGCGAAATCGCTGTCGGCGACGTCGGCGAGGGCGGGTCCGCGCCAGAGGGCGAGCGCCGTGCGCAGGCCCTCGGCCCGCGCGCAGGGGTCCTGCTCCGCGCGGGCGGCGGAGACGCCGCGCTCGAACGCGACCGCGTCGATCTCGGCGGGGTCGATCCCGAGCCGGTAGCCGGCCGGGCCGTGCTCGACGATGTCGCGCCCGGCGACGCCGCGCAGCCGGGAAACGAGCGCCTGGAGCGCGTTCCCGCCGGGCGGGGCGCCCTCCCACAGGTCGTCGAGCAGCCGCTCGGCCGACACGGGACGGCCCGCCTCGGCCGCCAGCCGCACGAGGAGGGCCCGCAGCCTGCGGCCGGCGACCTCGACGGGCCGCGCCGCCCCGTCCCGCACGTCGAGCGGTCCCAGGATGCCGATGCGCACGATGGCCCCCTTCCCGGGAGCCATTGTCCCCGATGTGTGGATCCCGCGAGCCGGGTACGGATTCCCTATGCCCAGAGCACAGATCAAGGACGAGAAGAAGTACCAGGAGCTCCGCGACAAGGGCGAGAGCAAGGAGAAGGCGGCGCGGATCGCCAACGCGTCCGCGAACCAGGGCGAGAAGACGATCGGCCGCAAGGGCGGCAAGAGCCCCTCCTACGACGACTGGACGAAGGACGACCTCCTCAAGCGCGCCCGCGAGATCGGTGTCGAGGGCCGCTCCTCGATGACCAAGTCGGAGCTGGTCAAGGCGCTGCGCGACCACTAGAGACGCCCCGCCGAGGACGGCGAGCCGCGCACTCGTCCCCCCGAACGAAGGAGAGCCCATGAACGCGGTCGTCGACACCGCGCGCAAGCAGAAGGAGGAGTACGCGGCCGGGGAGGACCGGCCACTCGGCTCGTACCTCGGCACGCTCGCCGTCTACGGCCTCACCACGGCGACGCTGGCGCTGCTCGGGCGCCGCCTCCGCGACCGCACCCCGGCGATCGGCCTCGCCGATCTGGCGCTGATGACGGTCACGACGCACAAGGCGTCCCGGCTGATCACCAAGGACCCGGTGACGAGCCCGCTGCGCGCCCCGTTCACCCGCTACTCGGGGACGGCCGGCCCGGCCGAGCTGTCCGAGGAGGTGCGGGGCAAGGGGGTCCGGCACGCCGTGGGCGAGCTGATCACGTGCCCGTTCTGCACCGCCCAGTGGGTGGCGACGGCGTACGCGGCGGGGCTGGTGTTCGCCCCGGACGCGACCCGGCTCGCCGGAGCCACGATGACCGCGGTCGCCGGGTCGGACTGGCTCCAGCTCGCCTACGCGCGGCTCCAGAAGTCCGCCGAGGGCTGACGTCCCAACCGAAACGTTTGTCACAGATACGGGGGGTACGGCCAACCCATGGATCTGGCATTCCTCAAAACGCTCTACCAACGGCCGGGACCGTACGCGTCGGTGTACGCCGACCTCACCCGGACCACCGAGGACGCGTCCAAGGCCGCGGAGCTGCGGTGGCGGGCGCTGCGCTCGGAACTGGAGGCCCAGCACACGCCGGACGCCACGCTCCGGGCGATCGAGCAGACCGTCCAGGACGACATGGCGCGGCGCCGCTCCGAAGGCATCGTGATCTTCGCGGCGGACGGTGAGGTCGTGCACAGCGACCGCCTCCCGGGCCCGCCCCGCGGCACGCGCGCCACCCTCGCCCCGCTCCCCGACGTCCTGCCCTACCTCGTCGAGCGCGGCGAGCGGTTCCCGCACCTGCTCGCGGTGGTCGACCGGCGCGGCGGCGTGATCGACTGCGTCACCGCCGACGGGAAGCACGAGCGCATCGACGTGGACGGGGACGAGGACTACCCCATCCGCAAGGTCAAGGCGGGCGACTGGAACCAGTCCCGGTTCCAGCGCTCCTCGGAGAACGTCTGGAAGCTCAACGCCAAGAAGGTCGCCCACGAGATCGACCGGGCCGCGGAGCGCTGCGGCGCCGAGGCCGTCGTGATCGCCGGCGACACCCGCGCCCGGACGGCCGTCCTGGAGGAGGTCTCGGACCACGTCCTGGAGCACACCGTCGAGGCCGACAAGAACACCACGGTCGACGACCCGGACCTCGACGCCGAACTGCGCCGCCTCCTGCAGCTGAAGTCGACCGAGCGCATCATGACCGTGGCGGCGCGCTTCGACAGGGAACTCGCCAACGGGCAGCGCGCCGTCTCCGGACTGGACGCGACGACGGAGGCCGTGCGGCAGGCCCGGGTGGAGACGCTCCTGCTGGCGGACGAACCGGATTCGCAGGCCCGCTTGTGGGTGGGCCCCGATCCGTCCCAGGTCGCCACCACCGCCGAGGAGCTGCGTGAGGAGTTCGGCGTCGCCGACCCCCGCGAGGTCCGCGCCGACGCCGCCCTGGTGCGAGCGGCCGCCGCGACGGACGGCGAACTCGTCGTCCTGCCCACGAACGGCCAGGCCCCCACTCTGCACGTGGGCGCCGTCCTGCGTTTCACGGCCTGAGAAACGAAAAGGAGTGGCGCCTTTGGCGACCACTCCTGAGTCGTTCGTGGAGCTATGGGGATTCGAACCCCAGACCTCCTCCATGCCATGGAGGCGCGCTACCAACTGCGCCATAGCCCCTCGCGAGGAAAAGCTTAGTGCACGTTGGGAGCGGTTGGGACGCGCGGGCCGCGGAGGGGCGACCCTCCGCGGCCGGCGCGCGGGTCAGGGCCTCTTCGAGGTGTAGACGTACCAGTGGTCGTTGACCGTCGGGACGTGGACGGTCAAGCTCTTGAGCCACTCGACCGAGCCGAGGGACGTGTCGCTCTCGACCTTCTTGCCGTTGTCGTCGGTGTACTCGGTGTGGACCTCGTTCGTGTACTTGTCCTTCTGATCCCTCTGCTGCTTCGCGATGGAGCACAGGGTCCGGCCGAGGTCGGGCTGGTTCGGGAGCAGCTTGAACGAGGACAGCACGTTGAGCGCCTCGGCGCAGTCGTCGACCTGGTTGGCCTCCGAGTCGGGCGGCGGAGCGGCCTGCACGGGAGCGGCCGCCGCCGCGACGGACGCTCCGGCGACCGCTGCGGCCAGCAGCATCCTCTTCCCGGTGAACCGGCTTCTCATGGGGTCAACCCTCATCTCGATCATGCATCGCCACGTGAGGGCCTTCCCGCATGATCGACAAGGTGAAGCGCGGGCGGAGGAAAGGTAGCCGCCGCCATGGTGAAGGCTTTGCGTCAGCCCCACCCGAGGCGTTCGCCGACCTCGTCGGGCGCGTAGCCCCGCTGCCCCCCGTCGCCGATCCAGACGATCCCGTCCGCCTGCGCAACGGCCCCGACGGCGTGCTCCTGCGGCATCCGCGGCTGGATGGCCAGCCGCACCTCGGCGCCCGGATCGAACCGGCGCAGCTCATCGATGAGGTCGGCCACGGTGACCTCCCGCGGAGCCCCCCTGCGGTGTCTTCCCATACCCCGCATGAAACCATCCCCCGCCCCCGCCCAGACCGCCCACAGCAAATCCACACCACCCCGCAGACGCCCAAGAACCTCAACCGAGAGGGGGCAAGGGCGAAGCCCCAAATCACCAGGAGCAAGCCACACCAACCCGCAGATGCCCAGGAACCTCAGCCGGGAGGGGGCGTGGGGGCGGAGCCCCCACATCGGGGGTCTGGGGGTCGCCCCCCAGGCAGACATGAAGAAGGGAGTCCCGGCCCACGCTTTCCGTGGGCACGGTCCTCCCAACTCCGTTCGTGGAGCTATGGGGATTCGAACCCCAGACCTCCTCCATGCCATGGAGGCGCGCTACCAACTGCGCCATAGCCCCGCCGCCGCGTGGACGTTCATCCCGCGGCGCCCAGCCAGTGTATAGGACGGCCGGGGCTGGTCTCGAATCGTTTGGTCAGGTGCCGGCGTCGGGGCGGTCGTCGCTGAGGACGGGTTCGGGGAGGGTGCCGGCGTTGTGTTCGGCGAGGCGCCAGCCGCCGTTGCGCATCTCGGTGATGACGGACCAGCAGCAGTTGGACAGGCCGCCGAGGCGCTCCCAGGTCTCTTCGGGGAGGCCGAGGAGGTGGGACATGCCGAGCCGGAGGGCGGCGCCGTGGGAAGCGACGACGAGCTGGCCGGTGGGCTCCAGTTCGTCGAGGGCGCGTTCGAGCGCGGAGCCGACCCGTTTGGCGACCTGGGCGCTGGTCTCGCCGCCGGGCGGCTGCCAGGCGGCGTGCTCGGCGGGGTAGCGTTCGCGGATCTCGCGGGAGGTGAGGCCTTCCCAGGCGCCGCCGTCGCGTTCGATGAGGTCGCGGTCGTAGCCGACGGGCAGTCCGGTGACCTCGGCGAGGGCCTGGGCGGTGTCGGCGGCGCGGCGCAGCGGCGAGGAGAGCAGCGCGGTGGGGCGGAGGCCGGCGAGGAGCCGGGCGGCGCGCTGGGCCTGGGCGACGCCCGTCTCGTCGAGAGGGATGTCGGTCTTGCCCTGGAAGCGGCGTTCGACGTTCCAGGCGGTCTGGCCGTGTCTCCAGAGGACGAGGCGGCGTCTGCCCGGTTCGCGGGCGGGGCGGGCGTCACTCACTCGGGCTCCCGACGGCGCGGGCGCGCTGGGCCTGGTGGGCGGTGACGCTCTCCGGCAGGGCGATGAGAGGGCAGTCTTTCCAGAGCCGTTCGAGGGCGTAGAACATGCGGTCTTCTTCGTGCTGGATGTGCACGATGATGTCGGCGTAGTCCAGCAGGACCCAGCGGCCCTCGCGTTCGCCCTCGCGGCGGACGGGCTTGGCCTCGGCCTCCTCGCGCAGGCGCTTCTCGACCTCGTCCACGATGGCGCGGACCTGGCGGTCGTTGGGGGCCGAGCAGAGCAGGAACGCGTCGGTGATGACGAGCTGCTCGCTCACGTCGTAGGCAAGAATGTCGTCGGCCAGCTTGTCGCCCGCCGCCTCGGCGGCGATCCGGACGAGCTGCGCCGCCCTCTCGGATGCGGTCACGATGCGCTCGCGATCCTCCCTGTAGGGGTCGTCTCCGCTCCCACCTTCTCATGGGCGGCGGACGATCGACCTCTTTGTTGTTGTTCGACCGCAATGGCAGATGCGGCCCCGTTCCCCGTCCAGAATATGTGGCCGCGGCGCCCGTCAGGCGGCGGCGCGGTAGAGCCCCCGCTTGTTGATGTACTGGACGATCCCGTCCGGGACGAGGTACCAGATGGGTTCGCCGCTGCCGACGCGTTCGCGGCACTCGGTGGAGGAGATCGACAGGGCGGGCACCTCCATGAGGGAGACGCGCCCGTCGGGCAGCCCGGGGTCGGCGAGCCGGTGGCCGGGGCGGGTGACGCCGACGAAATGGGCGAGTTCGAAGAGCTCGTCGGTGTCGTGCCAGGTGAGCATCTTCTCCAGCGCGTCCGCACCGGTGATGAAGAACAGGTCGGCGTCCGGACCCTGGATCTCGCGCATGTCGCGGAGCGTGTCGACGGTGTAGGTGGCGCCGGGCCGGTCGATGTCGACGCGGCTGACGGAGAAGCGCGGGTTGGACGCGGTGGCGATCACGGCCATGAGGTAGCGGTCCTCCGCGGCGGCGACCTTGCTCCCCTCCTTGTGGGCCGACAGGCCGGTGGGCACGAACACGACCTCGTCCAGGGAGAAGAAGTGCGCGACCTCGCTGGCGGCCACCAGGTGCCCGTGGTGGATCGGGTCGAACGTGCCGCCCATGATCCCCATGCGCCGCTTTTGCGTCATAGCGACGACAATAGCCAGCCGGTCCGCGTCCGGAACCTCCGCCCCCGGCGGCTCAGGCCAGGCCGGGCAGCGGCGGCCCGCCGTCCTCCCAGGTCACGACGCGGACGGCCTTGCCCACCTCCACCCTCGGCACGGTCCCCTCGGGCAGGACCGCGACCTCGGCGGTGAGGCCGAGCGTCTCGTACAGGGCGTGGACGAGCGCGGCCCGCGGATCGCCGGAGAGGGCCTCGCAGGCGACGATGAGCCGCGCGGTGGGGCTGCGCCGGTCCACGACGAGCTGGTAGTGCGGCCGGACGAGCCCGGAGCCGAGCAGGACCCGCTCGACCTCGCTCGGGTACACGTTCACGCCCCGGACGACGATCATGTCGTCGGCGCGGCCGAGGATCTTGCTCATCCGCACCAGGGTCCGTCCGCAGGCGCACTCGCCGCGGGTGAGGGACGCGATGTCGCCCGTCCGGTACCGCAGCAGCGGCAGCGCCTGCTTGGTCGGGGTGGTGAACACGAGCTCGCCCGGAACGCCGTCCTCGACGGGGACGCCGGTGGCGGGGTCGACGGCTTCCACGACGAAGTGGTCCTCGTTGACGTGCAGGCCGTCCTGCTCCAGGCACTCGGTGGCCACCCCGGGCCCGATGATCTCCGAGAGCCCGTAGACGTCCATCGCCTTGATCGGCAGGACGTCCTCGATGGCCGTGCGCAGCTCCTCCGACCACGGCTCGGCGCCGAAGAGCCCGGCCTTGAGCGACGTCGGCTCGACCCCGGCCTCGGCGACGGCCTCCCCCAGCCGCAGCGCGTACGCGGGGGTGCAGGTGAGGATGTCGGGACGGAGGTCGGCGAGCATGCGCACCTGCCGGTCGGTCATGCCGCCCGACATCGGCACCACGGTCGCGCCGAGCGCCACCGCGCCCTGGTGGATGCCGATCCCGCCGGTGAACAGCCCGTACCCGTAGGCGTTGTGGACGATGCTGCCCGGCGACGCCCCCGCGCACGACAGGGAGCGCGCGCACATCGCCGCCCACAGGTCGAGGTCGGCCCTGGTGTAGGCGACGAGCGTGGGGCGTCCCCGCGTCCCGCTGGACCCGTGCACGGCGGCGACCTGGTCGCGCGGCACGGCGAGCATCCCGAACGGGTAGTGGTCCCAGAGGTCCTGCTTGGTGGTGAACGGAAGGTCCCGCAGCCCCGCGAGCGTCACGTCGGCCCCGCGCCCGACCCCGGCCTCCCTGAGCCGCCGGCCCTGCACGCCGCCGGCGGCCAGGAGCCGGTCGACCAGCCCCCACACCCGGTGCCGCTGCAGCGCGGCGCGCTCGTCGAGGGACATCGCCTCGGCCTTCGGGTCGAACATGGCTGCCTCCCGGGCGCGGCCGGAGCCGGACGCGGCTCCCGCGGCGGGGAACCCTGCGGCAAAGTGGATCGTCGGAACTACCATGCCAGACATGACGGAGAACACACCGGATCGAGCACGTACGCGGTTCCCGGGGATCAGTTCCCGGGCCTACGAACACCCGGCGGACCGTTCGGCGCTCGTCGCGCTGCGCTCGCTCTCCGGGTTCGACGTCGTGCTGCGCAAGCTGTCGGGGCTGGTCAACGAGCGGTCGCTGCGGCTGATGTTCCTCGGCGGGACGGTGCGCGTCGGGGAGGACCAGTTCCGCCACATCTACGACATGGTCCGGGACGCCTCCTACATCCTGGACATGCCGGAGGTCCCCGAGCTCTACGTGCGGCAGGACCCGACGCCGAACGCGATGGCGCTCGGGTCCGACCACCCGTTCATCGTGCTGAACACCGGCCTGATCGACCTGCTGGACGAGGAGGAGCTGCGCTTCGTCGTCGGGCACGAGGTCGGGCACATCCTGTCCGGGCACGCGGTGTACCAGACGATGATGCAGATCCTGCTGCAGCTCGGGGCGCGGCTGGCGTGGCTGCCGCTCGGCAACGTCGGCATCGCGGCGATCATCATCGGGCTGCGGGAGTGGTTCCGGAAGGCGGAGCTGTCCTCGGACCGGGCCGGGCTGCTCGCCGGGCAGGACCTCGACGCGGCCAAGCGGGTGAACATGAAGCTCGCGGGCGGTACGCGGCTCGGCGAGATGAGCAGCGAGGCGTTCCTGCAGCAGGCGCGCGAGTACGACGCGGCCGGCGACGTGCGGGACGGGCTGCTGAAGTTCATGAACCTGCTCGGGCAGTCGCACCCGTTCGCGGTGATCCGGTTCGCCGAGATCGAGCAGTGGGCGCGCAGCGGCGAGTACGACCGCATCCTTGCCGGGGACTACGCCCGCCGGGAGGACGACGGCAACGCGTCGGTCCGCGACGGGATCAAGGAGGCCGCGCAGTCGTACCGCGAGTCGTGGGAGCGGACGGCCGACCCGTTCGTGGGCAAGGTCCGCGACATGGCCGACGCCGCGGCGGGGGCCGCCGGCGGGCTGTTCGACCGGTTCACCCGGCGCGACAACGGGCCCGCGTCCGGCAACTGACCGGGCTGAGCCAGGGCCGCCGCGACACGGACGCGGCGGCCCTTCGCCGTTCTCAGAAGGGGGCGGGGACGAGGAGTTCGACGTTGCGGTCGGCGGCCTCGCCGCGGCGGTTCTCGTCGCGGTCCTGCCAGTCGTTGCCCGACAGTTCGCGGGACAGCGACGCCAGCCCGGCCGGGTCGGTGAGGCGGCCGCCGTAGGAGGCGGGCCCGGCGGAGTCGAGGACCGTCGCGAACACCGAGAGGGTGCCGTCGCCGTTGTCGGCCAGCTCGACGATGCGGCTCTGCTGCGGGAAGTCGATGTGCGCGGCCGTGTTCACCTCCCAGAAGCCCCCGCCGCCCTTGCGCGCGTGCGGGATGACCTGGTTGCGGTGCGTGTGCCCGTTCACCCACAGGACGACGTTCGGGTAGCGCAGCAGGAGCGCCTCGACCTCGTCGCCGAGGACGCGGTCGCCGCCGAGGGGGTTCTCCAGCGAGCCGATGGGGTGGTGGCTGAACAGGACGAACAGCCGGTCCTTCACCGCGCGCTTCACGACCGTGCCGTCCGGGGCGATGGAGCGGCTGCTGCCCGCCTTCAGCTGCGCCTCCAGCCACGCGAGCTGCTTCCGGTCGAGCGAGCCCTCGGAGTAGCCGTTGGGGTTGACGGTGTCGAGGACGAGGCCGCGCACGACGCCCTTGTCGAAGGCGTAGTAGGCCGTTCCGTCGCGGAGGTTGGCGAGGGTGAAGCCGTGGCCGCGCAGGGACGCGGTGGTCTTGAAGTGCTCGGCGACGACCTCGGCGCGCGACAGCATGCGGCGGTCCGGGTCGGGGGTCACCGGGCGGAACAGGCCGCCCGCGCCGCCCTGCTCGCGGCTGAGGCGGACGAGTTCGGCGGCGTCGCCCCGGCTCATCATGCGGGCGAGGCGCTCGGCCTGGCCGGGGTCCGCCGGAGCGCCGATCTTGATGCCGCCGGTGGCGAGGCCGGAGACCAGCGGGTTGACCGGCAGGTTGCCCTGGACGAGCCCGTCGTGGTTGCCGAACGCGGCCAGCCACGGCGCGTCGAGCCCGGTCGCCTGGAACGGGCGGCGCGCGGCGTCGATCAGGCCGTGCACGCGCGGGAAGCCGTACCTGGTGGTCGGCAGGTCCGCCTGGGCGCCGGGCGGCGGGCCCTCGGGGTGCCAGAACGAGCGGTCGTAGGACGCCCAGTCCATGACGCCCTCGTAGCGGTTCGGGTCGCCGGAGTCGGGGCGGATGCGCCCGCCGTCCAGCAGGTCGATGATCCAGCGGAGCTCGTTGTACTGGACGTTGTCGGCGGCGTCGCCGGTGTTGATGGTGAAGGCGAGGCCGAGCCCGGTCGCCGGTCCGCGCCCGACCCGGTTCACCGCCCGCACCATGGCCTCGGCGACCTGCGTGGACAGGATCTCCTGCGGCCGGTAGGCGCCCTCGACCGGCAGGACGTCCAGGCCGTCCTTGAGCCGGTCGACGAACTCGACGCGGGCCGGGGACTGCGCGTCGACGATGTGGACGTCGGTGAGGTGGCCGAACGCCAGGACGCCGCGGCGGGTGGCGGCCCGCCGCGCGGAGGCGGCGCCGCCGAGGTCGCGGCGCAGCAGGTGCGGCTCACCCGGACCGGTGGTCACCTTGCGGTACCCGCCGGCGCCCGCGGCGCCGAGCAGGTAGGTCCGGTCGAGGGTGGTGCCGGCGGTGGGACCGCGCAGCGCGGGCGCCGCGGCGGCGGGACGGGCGGGGAAGGCCGCCAGTCCGGTGGTGGCGATCCCCGCGCCGAGGGCGGCGTCCCGCAGGACGCGGCGGCGGCTGTACTGACGAGTCACAATCGTGAATCAGACCACACCCGCACACGTGACATCAATGGCAAAAATGTCACAAATCCGGAGCTCAGCCGCGCACGTGCCCTTCCCCGGTCACCACGTACTTGGTGGACGTCAGCTCCGGCAGCCCCATCGGGCCGCGGGCGTGCAGCTTCTGCGTCGAGATGCCGATCTCCGCGCCGAACCCGAACTCCTCGCCGTCGGTGAAGCGCGTCGAGGCGTTCACCATCACGGCCGCCGAGTCGACCAGCGCGACGAACCGCTTCGCGGCCGGCTGGGAGGTCGTGACGATCGCCTCGGTGTGCCCCGAGCCGTACCGGCGGATGTGCGCGACGGCGTCGTCGAGGGAGTCGACCACGCGGGCGGCGATGTCGAGCGAGAGGTACTCGGCGTACCAGTCGTCCTCGGTCGCCTCCACGACGTTGGCGCCGAAGGAGCGGATCCGCTCGTCGCCGTGCACCGTGACACCGGCGCTCTCCAGCGCCTCCAGCGCGCGCGGGACGAACGTGTCGGCGATGTCGGCGTGCACGAGGAACGTCTCGGCGGCGTTGCACACCGAAGGACGCTGCGTCTTGGCGTTCAGGAGGATGTCCAGGGCCGTGTCGGCGTCGGCGGCGGCGTCCACGTACACCGCGCAGTTCCCGACGCCCGTCTCGATCACCGGGACGGTCGACTCCTCCACCACCGAGTTGATCAGCGACGCGCCGCCGCGCGGGATCAGCACGTCCACCAGGCCGCGCGCCCGCATCAGGTGCTTCACCGACTCGCGGGACGTGCCCGGGACGAGCTGCACCGCGTCCGGCGGGACCTCGGTGCCGGTGAGCGCGCCCTGCATCACCTCGACCAGCACCGTGTTGGAGTCGTACGCCGACGACGAGCCGCGCAGCATCGCCACGTTCCCGCTCTTGAGGCACAGCGCGGCGGCGTCCACGGTCACGTTCGGGCGGCCCTCGTAGATGATCCCGACGACGCCGAGCGGCACCCGCACCTGGCGCAGCTCCAGCCCGTTCGGCAGGACGTTCCCGCGGACCGTCTCCCCCACCGGGTCCGGCAGCGCGGCGACCTTCCGGACGGCGTCGGCGATCGCGGCGATCCGCTCCTCCGACAGGCTCAGCCGGTCGATCATGTACTCGGAGGTGCCGTTGCCGCGGGCCCGCGCGACGTCGGCCTCGTTCGCCTTGACGATCTCCGGGGCGGCGGTGACCAGGGCGTCTGCGATGCGGTTCAGTGCCGCGTCCTTCGCCGACCGCGGCAGCGGAGCCAGCCCGGCGGCGGCCTCCCTGGCGCGCCGCGCCACCCGCAGGAACTCCTCGCGCTCGTCGCTCATCAGCAGGCTCCCGTCATCGAAGTATCACCAGATGGTCGCGGTGGATTATCTCGCGTTCGTACTCGGCGCCCAGCTCACGGGCCAGCCAGCGCGTCGAGCGCCCCATCAGCTCGGGGATCTCGGACGCGTCGTAGTTCACCAGGCCGCGCGCGACGACCGTGCCGGCCGTGTCGCACAGGTCGACCGGGTCGCCCGCGGCGAAGTCGCCCTCGACGCCCGTCACCCCCGCCGGGAGCAGGGACTTGCGGCGCCGCACGACCGCTTCGATCGCGCCCGGGTCCAGCATGACGCGGCCCTGGCCCGTCGTCGCGTGCGCCAGCCACAGGTTGCGGGTCGACATCCGGCGGCCCTCGGCTGGGTGGAACAGCGTCCCGACCTGGTCGCCGGAAAGCGCGCGCGCCGCCGACGCGGCGTTGGTCAGCACGACGGGGATGCCCGCGATCCTCGCCGCCTCGACCTTGGTGACCATGCCGCCGGTGCCGACCCGCCCGGAGCCCCCGAGCTCGACGTCCCGGAGGTCGTCCGGGCCGCGCACGTCGTCGACGCGGCGGCTCCCGGGACGGCGCGGGTCGCCGGTGTAGAGGGCGTCCACGTCGGAGAGCAGGACCAGCGCGTCCGCGCGGATCAGGTGCGCGACCAGCGCGGCCAGCCGGTCGTTGTCGCCGAACCGGATCTCGTCGGTCGCGACGGTGTCGTTCTCGTTCACGATCGGCAGGACGCCCATGGCGAGCAGCTGCGCGAGGGTCCGCTGGGCGTTGCGGTGGTGCGAGCGGCGCATCATGTCGTCGGCGGTGAGCAGCACCTGCCCCACCGTCAGCGCGTAACGGGCGAACGAGGAGGTGTAGCGGGCGAACAGCAGGCCCTGCCCGACGCTCGCCGCCGCCTGCTGCGTCGCGAGGTCGGGCGGGCGGCGGGTCAGCCCGAGCGGGCCGAGCCCCGCCGCGATCGCGCCCGACGACACGAACACGATCTCGGTGCCCTCGCCGCGGCGCGCGGCGAGGACGTCGACCAGCGCGTCGACGCGGTTCACGTCGATCGTGCCCTGCGGCGTGGTCAGCGAGGACGAGCCCGCCTTCACCACGATCCGCCGCGCCTTCGCGACCGCCTCACGCCCACTCATGACTCAGCTCCGCTCACGCCACTGCTCTCTACGGGAACGTCCCCACGTCCCCGGCTGTTAGCTCAGGACCAGCCGCTCAGGCGGCGGTCGGTGCCGCGCGGGCCCGTCGTGCCCTCGCCCGCCGCGACCTCCGGCTCCCAGTCGAAGACGATCGAGTCGTCCATGGTGCCGATCAGGACCGTGGCGCCGGCGCTGGCGCCCGCCTGGGCGAGCGCGTCCTCCACCCCGAGCCGGGCGAGGCGGTCGCCGAGGTAGCCCACGGCCTCCTCGTTGGCGAAGTCGGTCTGGCGCAGCCACCGGACCGGCTTCGTGCCGGTGATCAGGTAGGTGTTGTCGCCGAGGGTCCTGACCTCGAAGTCGGTGTCCCCGCCGACCGGCTCCGGCCGGATGACGATGCGGGTGGGCTCCGCCGCCGGCAGCGAGGCGCGGTACTCCGACACCATCGCCGCCATCGCGAACGACAGCTCCCGCAGCCCCTCGTGCGACGCCGCCGACACCTCGAACACCCGCAGGCCCCGGGCCTCGAACTCCGGCCGCACCATCTCGGCGAGGTCGCGGCCGTCGGGCACGTCCACCTTGTTCAGGACGACGATGCGGGGGCGGTCCGACAGCGGGCGGTCGCCCAGCACCCGGTCGTAGGCCTGGAGCTCGCGCTCGATGACCTCGAAGTCGCTGACCGGGTCGCGGCCCGGCTCCATCGTCGCGCAGTCGAGGACGTGCGCGAGGGTGGAGGAGCGCTCGATGTGGCGGAGGAAGTCGAGACCGAGGCCGCGGCCCTCGCTGGCGCCCTCGATGAGGCCCGGCACGTCCGCGACCGTGAACGTCGTGTCGCCCGCGCTCACCACGCCGAGGTTCGGGATCAGCGTCGTGAACGGGTAGTCGGCGATCTTCGGCTTGGCGGCCGACAGCGCGGCGATCAGCGACGACTTGCCCGCGCTCGGGAACCCGACGAGCGCGACGTCGGCGACGCTCTTCAGTTCCAGGACGACGTCGCGCTCCTCGCCCGGCTCGCCGAGCAGCGCGAACCCGGGCGCCTTGCGCTTCGCCGTCGCCAGCGCCGCGTTCCCGAGACCGCCGCTGCCGCCCTTGGCGATCACGAACCGGGTGCCCTCGCCGACCAGGTCCGCGAGGACGGTGTCGCCCGACTTCACCACGGTGCCGTCGGGGACGGACAGGATCACGTCGTCGCCGTCCGCGCCCGTCCGCAGGCTGCCCTGGCCGGGCCTGCCGTTGCCCGCCTTGCGGTGCGGGCGCCGGTGGTATTCGAGGAGGCTCGCGGCGTTCGAGTCGACGACGAGGACGACGTCGCCGCCGCGCCCGCCGTTGGCGCCGTCAGGGCCGCCGAGCGGCTTGAACTTCTCCCGGTGGATCGAGGCGCAGCCGTTGCCGCCGTTGCCCGCCGCGACGTGCAGCACCACCCGGTCGACGAACTGCGCGCCCGATCCCGCTCCAGCGGCCACGGTGACTCTCCTCAGGAAAACCTTGGTAAGAACGGCGAAGGGGCGGACCGGAAACGGTCCGCCCCTTCGAACAAAAAGTCGCTGCCCCCGGCGGACTATTCCGCCGGCGGGACGACGCTCACCGCGTTGCGACCGCGGTAGCGGCGGAACTGCACCGCGCCCGCGACCAGCGCGAACAGCGTGTCGTCACCGCCGCGGCCGACGCCCGGGCCGGGGTGGAAGTGGGTGCCGCGCTGGCGGACGATGATCTCGCCGGCGTTGACGACCTGGCCGCCGAAGCGCTTCACACCGAGGCGCTGGGCGTTGGAGTCGCGACCGTTGCGGCTGGACGATGCGCCCTTCTTGTGTGCCATGAGACCGCTCTCCCTTACTTCTTGCCGGCCTTGATACCGGTGATCTTGACCTCGGTGTACGGCTGACGGTGACCCATCCGCCGCTTGTACCCGGTCTTGTTCCGGTAGTGCATGATGTTGATCTTGGGGCCCTTGACCGCGCCGAGGATCTCGGCGGTCACCTCGTAGCGGGCGAGGTCGGCCGTGCGGCTCACGACGTCGTCGCCGTCCACGACCAGCAGGGGCTGGAGCGTGATGGTCGACCCGACGTCACCGGCCAGCTTGTCGACGGTCAGCACGTCGTCGACGGCGACCTTTTCCTGCCTGCCGCCTGCGCGGACAATCGCGTACACCGCGGAAACCCTTCGTCTGCGCGCGCTTCCGGAGTGAACCGGTCCCACGCGTGGCTTACCAGCCCCCGGACGGGGGCCTACCCCCGGCACCGGGCCGAGGGCGGCACACCAGGAGGACCCTGGCGCTCTCTGCTGTGCCCCACCGGATCGATGAGGTGAGCACCGAACGATCCCCGGACGGGGCTCGCGGTGCGGATTCGGGCGACGCGCCGATGACGCGCCGAAGGTCAAGGGTACCGGATGCCCTGGCCGGAACGCGAACGCGTCCGGCCAGGGCCCCGCTACCGCGTCAGTCCGAGGACTCGCCGCCGTCGGCGGCCTGGGCCGCGGTCGCGCGGGGGCGCCGGGCACGGCGCCGACGGGCGGGCTCGGCGCCGTCCTGGTCGCCCGCGGGCGCGGATCCGTTGGACTCGCCGGCGGCCTCCACGGCGCCGTTCAGCTCGCCCGCGGGCTCGCCGGAGGGCGCGCCGGAGGCCGGCTCGGCGCCGTTCGCGTCGACCGGCACCGGCTCGGCGGAGTCCAGCGTGCCCGGCGCGGTGCCGGCGGTCTCCTCGGCGGCCTCGGCGGCCTCCACGGCGGCCTGCGCCGGGGCCTCGTCGATCTCGGGCGGCGGGCCGGCCGGGCGCTTGGCGGGCCGGGACCTCTTCGGCCGCGAACGGACCGGCTCGGGCGCGGCCTCCACGACCGGCGCCGTCTCGGCGGCCGGGCTCACGGGCTCGGCGGCGGGCTCCTCCGCGGGCTCCTTGGGCTTGGCCTCGTGCCGGGACAGCTTCTCCTCGACGGCCTTCTCGACCTCGCCCTTGCGCTTGCGGCGGCGTCCGGACTCCTTGCCGGCCGCCTTCTCCGCCTTCGGCTCGACCGGCGTCAGGTGGACGTGGATGCCGCGGCCGTTGCAGGACTCGCAGGTCTCCGAGAACGCCTCCAGCAGCCCCTGGCCGACCCGCTTGCGGGTCATCTGCACCAGTCCGAGCGAGGTGACCTCGGCGACCTGGTGCTTGGTACGGTCCCGCGACAGGCACTCCACGAGGCGGCGCAGCACCAGGTCGCGGTTGCTCTCCAGCACCATGTCGATGAAGTCGACGACGATGATGCCGCCGATGTCACGGAGCCGGAGCTGGCGGACGATCTCCTCGGCCGCCTCCAGGTTGTTGCGGGTGACGGTCTCCTCCAGGTTGCCGCCCTGCCCGGTGAACTTGCCGGTGTTGACGTCGATGACCGTCATCGCCTCGGTGCGGTCGATCACCAGGGAGCCGCCGGACGGCAGCCAGACCTTGCGGTCCATGGCCTTGGCGATCTGCTCGTCGATGCGGAACGCCGACAGGGCGTCCTGGTCGCCGGTCCAGCGCTCGACGCGGTCGGCGAGATGGGGGGCGACGTACTGGACGTAGTCGGAGACGGTGTCCCAGGCCTCGGCCCCGGACACCACCAGCTTGGTGAAGTCCTCGTTGAAGATGTCGCGGACGACCCGGATCGTCAGGTCGGGCTCGCCGTAGAGCAGGGACGGCGCGGAGGCCGTCTTGACCTTCTTCTGGATGCTCTCCCACTGGGCGGCCAGGCGCGAGACGTCGCGGGCGAGCTCCTCCTCGGTCGCCCCCTCCGCCGCGGTCCGCACGATCACGCCCGCCTGCTCCGGCATGACCTTCTTGAGGATCGACTTGAGGCGGGTGCGCTCCTTGTCGGGCAGCTTGCGGCTGATGCCGGTCATCGAGCCGTCCGGCACGTAGACCAGGTACCGGCCGGGGAGGGAGACCTGGCTGGTCAGCCGGGCGCCCTTGTGGCCGAGCGGGTCCTTGGTGACCTGGACGAGCACCGACTGGCCCGACTTCAGCGCCGACTCGATGCGGCGGGGCTGGCCCTCCAGCCCGGAGGCGTCCCAGTTGACCTCGCCCGCGTACAGCACGGCGTTGCGGCCCTTGCCGATGTCGACGAACGCCGCCTCCATCGACGGCAGGACGTTCTGGACCTTGCCGAGGTAGACGTTGCCGACGTACGACTGGTGCGTCGCGCGGTTGACGTAGTGCTCGACGAGCACGTCGTCCTCCAGGACGGCGATCTGGGTGCGCTCGCCCTCCTGCCGGACCACCATGACCCGCTCGACGGCCTCGCGGCGGGCCAGGAACTCCGCCTCGGTGATCACCGGCGGGCGGCGGCGGCCCTGCTCGCGGCCCTCGCGGCGGCGCTGCTTCTTGGCCTCCAGGCGGGTCGAGCCCCGCACGGACTGGACCTCGTCCTCGGCGGCGGCGCGCTCCTCGCGGGCCGTGCGGACGTGCACGACGGTGTTCGGCGGGTCGTCGGAGCCGCCGGACTCGCCGTCGACCCCGGACCGGCGCCTGCGGCGGCGACGGCGGCGGCTGGTGCCGCCCTCCCCGTCGTCCTCCTCGCCCTCGGCGGCGCCCTGCTCGGGCTCCTCGGCCTTGGGCTCCTTGGCCTGCTCCTTGTCCTTGGCCCTGGAAGCCTTGCCGCCCTTCGCCGCCTTGCCCTTGGCGGCCCTGGCGGGCTTGGCGGGCTGCTCTTCCCTGGGCTCCTCGGCCTCGGCCTCGCCCTCGGTCTCCTCGCCCTCGTCCTCGGCACCCTCCTTGCCGCCCCGGCCGCGGCCGCGGCCGCCGCGGCGGCGGCGACGGCGGGACGGGCGGTCCTCGGAGTCGTCCTCGTCGGCGGGCCCGTGGTCCTGGTCCTCGTCCTCCTCGCCGGCGTCCTGCACGGCGGGCTCGGCCTCGGCGGCCTTCGGCCGGGCGGGCGCCTCGGCCTTGGGCTGCGGCGGCTGGAAGACGACCATCGGCGGCTGGAACGTCACGCCGGGGACGCCGACGCCGCTCGCGGGCTCGGTCTCCGACACCTGCTCGGGTGTCGGCACCTCCCCGGCGACCGGGACGGCCGGGACCTGCGGCACGGACGGGACCTCGGCGGCGGCCTTGGCGGGGCGGCGGCGGGTCCTGGTGCGGGGCGCCGGCGCCTCTTCGGCGGGCTGCTCTGCGGGCTCTTCGGCGGGGGCCTCGGGCGAGGTCTCGGCGCCGGTCATCGGGACGGGCTCGGCCGTCTCGGCGGCGGCCTTCGTGGTCTTTCGCGCGCGGGTCCGGGTCCGCTTCGGCGGCTCGGCCGGCTCCTGCGTCTCGGCGGGCGCCGCGGCCTCCTCGGCGGGCGCGGGCTTCTCGGCGGAGGCCGCCTCCGGCTGCGCGGCGGGGGTCGCGGCAGGGGACTCCTCCACGTCGGGCGGCGGGCCCGCGGGCCGGCTCGCGCGGCGCGGACGCGACGTCACGCCCGTGCGCCCCTTCTTGGGGCTCGCGCTCTGCGCCCCCTCGGTCCCCTCGGTCCGCGCGGACTCGTCGTCAACGGTCCCGTCGGCGCCTTCGGCCGCGGCCGCATCGGCTTCGTTCTCAAGCATCCGGGCAATCTCCCGTCAGGCTCCCGGGCGCGTCCGCCCGTCCCGCCGGAGGCGGAACGATGCGGTGCGCCGCACGAGAGCACCTCGTCAGTCGGTGCCGTCACCGCCGGACGGTGGTCCGGCCATGACGACGAAGTCGTCGGGGGTGCGCCTTCCGTACCCTGCGGGGCCGGTTCCGTGCCTCCACGGCTTCGGTCCCACGGTCAGGCGCTGACGGCATCCACGCTCGCGGCGTCCCCGGACCGCGGCCGCTCAAGGCCGCGGGCCGTCCCGGCGTCGTCGCCGGGCGGTAGGCCGGTCTCCCGGTCGGGATCCAGGGGATCCGCGAGGCCACCGGTTTCCGCGTCGAGGGGCCCCTGCGCCAGCCTGGTCACCAGCGGCGGTGACGGCGGCGCGAGGTCGGCGACCTGGCGCAGTCCGGTGAGGATGTCGTCGGGTCGAACGGCGGGTGTGGAATGCCGAACAACCATTCGAAGTATCGCACAAGGGGCATCCGCCGTCTCGGCGGCACGCCGGTCCAGCTCGCAGGCGGACACGGCGGCGCGCACGTCGAAACGGCGCCGTCCCTTCTTCGTGAGGCGTTCCACCTCGATGTTCTCGGCGGCCATGAAGGCGGCCACGGCCGCGGCGGCGTCGCCTTCGGCGACACCGTCCAGCCGGATCCGCCATTCGGACGCCTCGAGCCGATCGGTGAACGCGCCCGGCTTCACCGGGGCGTCGCCGTGGCCCGCCCTTACCGGCACGACGTCCAGGACGTCGAGTCCGGGAGGCAGGGCCGCGTCGAGATCGGCTCGCACCCGCGCAGGGTCGCGGGTCTCGGTGAGCCCGAGTTCGAGGTATTCGGCCTCACTGGCCACCCCTGTCGCCGCCGCACCCGCATACGAGATCTTCGGGTGGGGGGTGAATCCGGCGCTGAACGCGACGGGGATCCCGGCGCGCCGCACGGCGCGTTCCACGGCCCGGGAAATGTCGCGGTGGCTCGTGAACCGCAGCCTGCCCCGCTTGGCGTAGCGGACGCGCAGGCGCTGGGTCACGGGGGCCGGTGCCGGACCCTCCGGCATGGGTGCCAGGGTTCTGGTCCTTCCTACTCGTGTCGAGTCGAAATACAGGTCTCCCTATAGAGTACGGGGCCCGCGACCCGGTTCGGCCAGGCACCGCCCCCGTAAGCCCGGAACCCTTGCAGCTCAAGGGACGACGCGGTCGAATCCCGTCAGACCACGTTCAGCGGGAGCAACTTCCGGCCGGTCGGGCCGATCTGGATCTCGGTGCCCATCGTGGGGCAGACGCCGCAGTCGTAGCACGGCGTCCAGCGGCAGTCCTCGACCTCGGTCTCGTCGACGGCGTCCTGCCAGTCCTGCCAGAGCCACTCGCGGTCGAGCCCCGCGTCGAGGTGGTCCCAGGGCAGCACCTCGACCTCGTCGCGCTCCCGGACGGTGTACCAGGCGAGGTCGACGGGCTCCCCGGCCAGGGCCTTCTCGGCGCAGGCCGTCCAGCGCTCGTAGGAGAAGTGCTCGCTCCACCCGTCGAAGCGGCCGCCGTCCTCCCAGACGGCGCGGATGACCTTGCCGACGCGCCGGTCGCCCCGCGACAGCAGGCCCTCGACGATCGACGGCTGGCCGTCGTGGTAGCGCAGGCCGATGGCGCGCCCGTACTCCTTGTCGCCGCGCAGGGCGTCCTTGAGGGCGCGCAGGCGGCGGTCGACGGTCTCGTGGTCGCACTGCGCCGCCCACTGGAACGGGGTGTGCGGCTTCGGCACGAACCCGCCGATGGACACGGTGCAGCGGATGTCCCTGCGGCCCGTCGCGTCGCGGCCGGCCTGGATGACCCGCCTGGCCATGTCGGCGATGGCGAGGACGTCCTCGTCCTCCTCGGTGGGCAGGCCGCACATGAAGTACAGCTTGACCTGCCGCCAGCCGTTCTCGTAGGCGGTGGTGACGGTGCGGATCAGGTCGTCCTCGCTGACCATCTTGTTGATCACCTTGCGCATCCGCTCGGAGCCGCCCTCCGGCGCGAACGTCAGGCCGGAGCGCCGGCCGCCGCGGGAGAACTCGTTGGCGAGCGTGATGTTGAAGGCGTCGACCCGCGTGGACGGCAGCGACAGCGAGGTGTTGGTGCCCTCGTAGCGGTCGGCGAGGCCCTTGGCGACGTCGCCGATCTCGCTGTGGTCGGCGCTGGACAGGCTGAGCAGCCCGACCTCCTGGAAGCCGGACTCCTTGAGCCCCTGCTCCACCATGTCGCCGATCGTGGTGATCGACCGCTCCCGCACCGGGCGGGTGATCATTCCGGCCTGGCAGAACCGGCAGCCGCGGGTGCAGCCGCGGAAGATCTCCACGCTGAACCGCTCGTGCACGGTCTCGGCGAGCGGGACCAGCGGCTTCTTCGGGTACGGCCACTGGTCGAGGTCCATGACGGTGTGCTTCTCGATCCGCCACGGCACGCCCGGACGGTTCGGCGCGACCCGCTGGATGCGGCCGTCGGGCAGGTAGGTCACGTCGTAGAAGCGCGGGACGTACACGCCGCCGGACGCGGCGAGGCGCAGCAGGAGCCCGTCCCGTCCGCCGGGCTCGCCCTCGGCCTTCCACTCGCGGACGACCTCGGTGATGGCGAGCGCGATCTCCTCGCCGTCGCCGAGGACGGCGGCGTCGACGAAGTCGGCGATCGGCTCGGGGTTGAACGCGGCGTGCCCGCCGGCGATCACGATCGGGTGGTCGCCGGTGCGGTCGGCGGCCTCCAGCGGGATGCCCGCGAGGTCGAGCGCCGTCAGCAGGTTGGTGTAGCCGAGTTCGGTGGAGAACGACACGCCGAACACGTCGAAGGCGGCGACCGGCCGGTGCGCGTCGACGGTGAACTGCGGGATGCCGTGCTCCCGCATGACGGCCTCCATGTCGGGCCACACCGAGTACGTCCGCTCGGCGAGCACGCCGTCGCGCTCGTTGAGGATCTCGTAGAGGATCTGGACGCCCTGGTTGGGGAGCCCCACCTCGTAGGCGTCCGGGTACATCAGCGCCCATCGGACGGTGGCCTCGTCCCAGTCCTTGAGCTGGGAGTTCAGCTCGCCGCCAACGTACTGAATCGGCTTCTGCACGCTCGGGAGCAGCGGCTCCAGGCGTGGGAAGAGCGACTCGACCGGCATGACGGAACCCTCCGTGCAGGGGACGTGGGATGAACGTCCAGCCTACGCGGTCGCCGGTCGCTAATCGAACGGGCGGCGGCGCACGTGGACGGCCTGCAGCAGGCCGAAGGCGATCATGTTCGCGAAGGTCGCCGACCCGCCGTAGGACACGAACGGCAGCGGCAGCCCGGTGATCGGCATGATCCCGATCGTCATCCCGACGTTCTCGAACGTCTGGAACCCCAGCCAGCACACGACCCCGGTGGCGACGAGCGTCCCGAACAGGTCGGCGGCCTGGGTGGCGATGCGCAGCCCGCGCCACAGCACCACGCCGAGCAGGGCGATGATCACGGCCGCGCCGACGAAGCCGAGCTCCTCCCCCGCCACCGTGAAGATGAAGTCGGTCTGCTGCTCCGGGACGAAGTGGCCGCCCGTCTGCTCGCCGTGGAACAGGCCCTTGCCGAACGCCCCGCCCGACCCGATCGCGATGCGGGCCTGCTGGGCGTTGTAGCCGGCGCCGCGCGGGTCGGCCTCGGGGTTCAGGAACGCGGTGAACCGGGCGATCTGGTAGGCCTTCAGCAGCCCGAAGAAGTACACGGCGGCGCCCGCGGCGACGCCCCCGCCGACCAGCCCGACGAGCCAGCGCTTCTGGGCCCCGGAGATCGCCAGCATGCCGAGCACGACCGCGATGAACACCAGCGTGGTGCCGAGGTCGGGCTGCAGCATGATCAGCACGCCGGGCACCCCGGCGAGCACGAGCGCGAGCAGCACGTCCCGCCGGCCGGGGCCGATCTCCCCGTCGCGCGGCTCTCCGAGGATCATCGCCAGCAGCACCACGAGCCCGACCTTGGCGAACTCCGACGGCTGCACCTGGAACCCGCCGCCGACCACGATCCACGAGTGCGAGCCGTTGATCGTCGAGCCGAGCGGGGTCAGCACGGCCAGCAGCCCCACGCACGCCAGCCCGTACAGGATGGGGACGTAGGCGCGCAGGAGCCGGTAGTCGAGGACGGTGACGAGGCCGCCAAGCAGGAAGCCGATGATCAGATTCAGGATGTGCCGCTTGAGGAAGCCCTCGGGGTCCTTGCCCTGCTCGGTCAGCAGGTGGAAGGTGGCCGAGCGCACCAGCAGCGCGCCCACCGCCGACAGCGCCAGCACGGCCAGCAGCATCGGCAGGTCGAGCCTGCGCAGACCGGCGAGCCGGCTGGTCCACGACCGGTGCGCGGCGTAGGCGTCGACGCTGCCGACCCCGGAGTCGGTGATCATGGCGCGGTCCCCTCGACGGGCATCCGCGGCAGCTCGGACGGGAGCCTCCCGTCCTGGAGGATGGCCTTGCGGTCCTTCGTCCCGTACATGGCCTCCCAGATCTCCCGGACGGCCGGCGCGGACGTCTGCGCGCCCTGCCCGCCCTGGGAGACCATCGCGACCACCGCGAAGCGCGGCTTGTCCACCGGGCCGAACGAGGCGAACCAGGACGTGTCCTGCTTGCCGTAGACCTCCGCGGTACCGGTCTTGCCGCCGACGTCGACGCGCTTGAAGTCGAAGCCGGTGAACGCCCCGGACGCCGTGCCGCTCTTCGTCACCTCCGCGAGCGACTCGCGGATGTACTTGAGCACCTTGCCGTCGACGGGCAGCCGGCGCGGCGGCGGCGCGTCGATCCGGCGGACGATCGAGCCGTCGGGGCGCACGACCGCGACCCCGAGGCGCGGGGTCAGCAGCTTCCCGCCGTTCGCCATGGCCGCGTACGCGCGGACGAGCTGCAGCGGCGTCACCAGGACGTCGCCCTGCCCGACCGAGAAGTTCGCCGCGTCACCGGGCCGCCAGACGTAGCCCTCGGTGCAGTTCTCCGTAGCGACGGCCTTCAGGTAGGCGGCGCGGGCCGGGTCGGTCTTGGCGACCTCCGGGTAGCCCGTCTTGGCGCCCTTGCAGTTGGCGGCCTTGGTGGCGTCCCAGAAGGACTTCTTCCACCCGCGGTCCGGGATGCGGCCCTCGCTCTCGCTGGGCAGGTCGACGCCGGTGCGCGACCCGAACCCGTAGTCGCGGGCCATCTTCACCATCGGGTCCGACGGGTTCTTCTTCGGCTTCATCCCGCCGTCGCGCTGCCACTCCTGGTAGGCGAACCGGTAGAAGATCGTGTCGCAGGACTTGACGAGCGCCGTGTGCAGCGACATCGCCCCGAGCTCCTCGCCCTCGAAGTTGCGGAACGCGCGGTTGCCGACGTTGTAGGAGCCGGGGCAGTCGTAGGTGCCGGTCAGGCTGTTGCCGTCCTTCACCGCGGCGGCCACCGAGGAGATCTTGAAGGTGGAGCCGGGCGCGAACTGCCCCTGGGTGACCCGGGAGATCAGCGGCTCGCCCTGCTTCTTGCCGAGGAGCGCGTCGTACTCGTCCTGGGAGATGCCGCCGGTCCAGATGCCGGGGTCGTAGGTCGGGTAGCTCGCCATCGCGATCATCCGGCCGGTGCGCACGTCCATCACGACCGCGGCCCCGGCGTCGGCGGGGCGGCCCTGCTTGCGGGCGCCGTCGATCGCGTTCTTGAGCGCCTTCTCCGCCGCGCCCTGCACGCCGGCGTCGATGCTGGTGACGAGGTTGCCGCCGGCCGTCGGGGGCTGCTCCTGCGCGGTGCCGGTGACGCGGCCCTGGCTGTCGACCAGGACCTTGCGGAACCCGGGCTCGCCGCTGAGCGCCGAGTCGTACTGCGCTTCGAGGCCGTCGCGCCCGACGAGGTCGACGCCGCTGTAACCGGTGACCTTGAGGCCCTTGCGCTTGTCGAGCTCCTCCTGCGTGACGGGCTGGAGGTAGCCGAGCAGCTGCGCGGGGCGCGCGCCCTCCGGCTGCGGGTAGTCGCGGACGGCCTGGACCTGCGCGGTGATGCCGGGGAAGTCCTCCTGCCGCTCCATGATCTGCAGGGCGCGCTTGGGGTCGACGTGGTCCTCGACGGGGATCGGCTGGTAGGGGGAGCCCGGCCAGCACGGCCGCTTGATGCCGGGCCCGCACAGCCGGATCCGCTTGGTCATCTCCTCCTGGGACGTCCCGAGCACGGCGGCCAGCCGCTTCAGGATGGTCTGGCCGCCGTCCTTCTGCCGCGACAGCGTGGTGCGGTCGACCGACACGACGAGGGCGCTGCGGTTGCGCACGAGCGGCCTGCCGCGGTCGTCCAAGATCATGCCGCGGGTGGCGGGGACGACGATGTCGCGGGTGCGGTTCTCCGCGGCGACCGCCCGGTAGTGCGCGCCCTCCAGGACCTGGAGCGCCCACATCCGCCCGATCAGGACGAGCAGCAGCGCGGCGACGAGCACGTACAGGACGACGAGGCGGAAGTGGGTCCTCGGGTTCACAGGGTCCCGCTCCGCCCCGACATCGCGCGGTAGCGGGCGGCGGGCACGGCCAGGCGGTCGCCGCGGGCGCGCTCCCCGCGTTCGTAACGGCGGGTGACGCGCAGCACCGCCCACACCACGAACGGGCTCGCGATGACGTCGTACAGCACCTGCAGCGGCACCATGCTGGACACGGTCGCCCACTCGGCGCGCGGGTCGCCGAGGATCATGCCGGTGCCCGCGTACACCACGGTCCCGGCGAGCGCGCCGGCGGCGACGGCGAGGAACGGCACCGCGGACTGGCGGTCCATCTCGGCGGACGCGACGCCGCACAGGTACCCGATGAGGCAGTAGACGAGCGCGTACCGGCCGAGGGTGTGGTCGGCGGGCGGGATGATGTCGGCGGCGAGGCCCGCGAGGAACCCGGCCACCATCCCGGTCATGGAGCCCGCGACGAGCGCGAGCGCGACGACGGCGAGCAGCACCAGGTCGGGCTGGACGCCGCCGGGCAGCGGCAGCCGGTTCGCCACCGACACCTGCAGGATCAGCGTCACGACGATCACCACGGCGGTCACCGCGGCGCGGCCGGCCGGCGACGCCTCGGGCGGGTTCAGCACGTCAGTCCCCCCGGGTCGGATTCGTGGACGGGCTCTTGGAGTGGCGCGGCTTCGCCTTCGGGCTCTTGCTCGCCGACGGCGTCGCGGTCGGCGTCGGGGTCGGGGGCGGCGGGGGCTTGGGCGGCAGCACCGCGTCCCGCGGGTCGGTCTTCGGCGGGGCGACCACGACGGCGACGACGTCCAGGCTGGTGAACCGCACGAACGGCCGGACGTAGGCGGTGCGGGTCAGCCCGCTGGTGGAGCGCTCGATCCGCTCGACCACGCCGATCGGGACGCCCGGAACGTACGGCTTCTGCCCCTGCGACCCGAGCGTGACGATCCGCTGGCCGACCCGGATCGGGGCGGCGGCGTCGAGCAGCTGGAACCGCAGCGGCGTCGCGCCGCCCCGGCCGAGCCCGCGGCGGCCCCGGCCCTGAGTGATGCCGATCTCCTTGGACTCCTCCAGCCGGGAGCCGATGGAGGACGTCTGGTCGGTGGCGAGCAGGACGGTGGCGGTCGCGGGCCCGACGCGGGTGACGCGGCCGACGAGGCCGTCGGCGCTCATCACGGTCATGTCGGGCCGGATGCCGCTGCTGCTGCCGACGTCGATGGTGACGGTGTCCTCGAAGCCCTGCCCCGCCGAGATCACCTGCGCGGCGTGGATCTTGTAGCCGCCCATTCCCGCGGTGCCGAGCAGCCTGCGCAGCTGCGCGGACCGGTCCTGGTCGAGGCGGCTGGAGCGCAGCTGCTCGCGCAGCCGCTGGTTCTGCCGCACGAGCCGGTCGGCCCGGCGCCGCTCGCCGGGCGCGTCGGTGATGGCGTCGAAGGTGTTGCCGACCGGCCGGACGACGGACGCCGACGCCCGCTCCACGGGGCCGAACACCGTCGCGCCGAGGCCGCGCAGGCCGCTCAGCGGCGAGTCCTGCCCGCCGCGGTAGTCAATGGTGATCATCGCGAGCGCCACGACCAGCAACGCGCCGAGGACCACGCGGGTGCGCCGGGTGTCCTTCACGCACCGACCTCCCGTTCCCTGGTCCGCCGGGAGCCCAGTGCCTCACGAGGGGGGACGCCCCCGCGTCCCCCTCGGCGGACTATGTCCGAATCGGCTCGCCCGGGGAACGCCCCCTGGCGTCCCTGGCCGGCCATGTCCGAATCAGTGCCGCGGCTCCGGCACGAGCACCTGCCTGAGCGACTCGAAGTCCTCGACGCACTTGCCCGTGCCGAGCACCACCGAGTCGAGCGGGTTGTCCACCAGATGGATGGGCATCCCGGTCTCCTCGCGGAGCCGTTCGTCGAGGTTCTTCAGAAGAGCGCCGCCGCCGGTGAGCGCGATGCCGCGGTCCATGATGTCGCCGGAGAGCTCGGGCGGGCACTTGTCGAGGGTGGTCTTCACCGCGTCCACCACGGCGTTGACCGGTTCCTCGATCGCCCTCCTGACCTCCTCGGCGGAGATCACGACGGTCTTCGGCAGCCCGCTGACGAGGTCGCGGCCCCGGATCTCGGCGTGCGGCTCGTCGTCGCCGCCGGGATAGGCCGACCCGATCGCCATCTTGATCTCCTCCGCGGTGCGTTCCCCGAGCATCAGGGAGTACTCCTTCTTGGAGAAAGAGATCACGGCCTGGTCGAGCTCGTCGCCGCCGACGCGCACCGACTGGCTGGTGACGATCCCGCCGAGCGAGATGATCGCGACCTCGGTGGTGCCGCCGCCGATGTCGACGACCATGTTGCCGGTCGGCTCGTAGACGGGGAGCCCGGCGCCGATCGCGGCGGCCATCGGCTCCTCGATGATGTAGACGCGGCGGGCGCCGGCCTGGTAGCCGGCCTCCTTCACCGCGCGCTGCTCCACCCCGGTGATCCCGCTCGGCACGGCCACGACGATCCGCGGCTTGGCGAAGTGCCGGCGCTTGTGCACCTTCTGGATGAAGTAGCGCAGCATCCGTTCGGTGACGTCGAAGTCGGCGATGACGCCGTCCTTCAGCGGACGGACCGCGACGATGTTGCCCGGTGTGCGGCCGATCATCCGCTTCGCCTCGATGCCCACCGCGACGATCTTCCCGGTATTGGTATTGATCGCGACCACGGAGGGTTCGTTCAGGACGATGCCACGCCCGCGCACGTACACCAGGGTGTTGGCGGTACCGAGATCGACCGCCATGTCACGGCCAAGAAACGACAGCTTGTTACCCATGAAGAAAGGGAGCCCTTCATGATTGACGGGCGTGTATAGCGGCGCGTCCATCGTAACGTGCGCGTACCTCCGCGGGCAGTCACCCCCGCGCCGCGCGTCGCGAAAAAAACGCGTCCTGACCAGCCCGGTTTTCCATAAAGAGAACCCGGCGGACTGACCCGGCGGCCGGTCGGCCAAAGACGCGCGGCGCCCACGGCAGACCCGGCGCCACCGGGTATCCGAGGATCTTAGGGGGTCTTCCCCGGCCCGACACAGCCCCACGCCGCAACACGGTTCGATTCGTCTGGAAGCACCGCTCGCGCGGCGGCAGAAAAGCCGAACCCCGGGCCGTGGATCTACCGGCGCATGAAGGCGCCCGAGATGCCGCGGGGCCAGCCCTTACTCGCCCACAAGCCGATTCTGGGACGAGCGACGACCGGCCCCCTCCGACCGCTTTTCGGATGAGGAACATCCAAGCCCGCTTCAACCCACCCTCAGCCGAGTGCACAGCCGCACTCATGCCCCGGCCGAGATCCCTTGTCCAGGAGGGCGCGAGCCTTCCACGTCCAACGCTCTTGGACGTGCACGTCGTGACGCTCTCGGAGTCGACCTGAGCCGGGGCGCGGGTCGGGCGGCCGGAAGGCGCTCTGGGCGCCTGGAGGTCGCCCGACCCGCCGAGCCGGGCGACCGGAGCGCCACGACGACAACCCGCACGGGCACGGAAACCAGCACCGTGGCGTGAGGATCGCTCGGCTCGCAACGGGGGTTCCAGGGGGTCGCCCCCCTGGGCAGTACAGCTAGCGCACCACTACACCTCGGGGAAGAAGAGCTTGATCTCGCGCGCGGCGGAGTCGGGAGAGTCGGAGCCGTGGACGATGTTCTCGCCGATCTCCAGGGCGAAGTCGCCGCGGATGGTGCCGGGGGTGGCGCTGACCGGGTCGGTGGCGCCGGCGAGCGAGCGGAACGCCTCGATGGCGCGCGGGCCCTCCACGACCATGGCGACGAGGGGGCCGCCGGTGATGAAGTCGACCAGTTCGCCGAAGAACGGCTTGCTGCTGTGCTCCTCGTAGTGCGCCTCGGCGGTCTCGCGGGCGAGGGTGCGCAGTTCCAGCGCGACGAGCTTCAGGCCCTTGCGCTCGATCCGGGAGATGACCTCGCCGACGACGCCGCGGCGAACGCCGTCGGGCTTGACCAGGACAAGAGTGCGCTCGGACACGACAGTTTCTCCTAGAGGATTTCGGATTCGGTAAGCGCGCGAATCCTACCCGGCCCCGGGGTCCGCGGCGGCATTCCCGGGGGGCCGTGCGGCGCGGGGACGCGGTGCCGCGGCGTGTCGGGCGCACAGGCGGGCGGTGGCTCCGGCGAGCAGGACGGCGGCCACCCCGGCGACGACCAGCCAGATGCGGTAGCCCTCCAGGAGCGCGTGCACATGCTGGGCGCCGGTGAGCGGACGGATCCGCTCCAGCCGCCCGGCCTGCAGCGACAGGACGAGCAGCTGCCCGGCCAGCACCGCGGGGAAGCACAGCGACAGCCCGAACAGCGCGGCGCCGATCTTCGCGTCGCGGAGCGAGGCGGCGAGGGCGAGCCCCGCGCCGGCGCCCAGGGGGACGAGGGGGGCGAGCAGCGCCCAGCGGCCGAGGGCGCCGCCCGCGAGGCCGAGCGGCACGGCGGCGATCATGAGGAGGTGGCCGGTGCGGAGGGCGCCGCGCGTCCCGGCGCGGGTGGCCGCGAGCGCCGCCGCGAGGGCGTCGGCGGCGGCCACGGCGAACGGGAGCAGCGGCGGGGCCCCGGCCCCCGTCCCGGCGGCGGCCAGCCCGGCGAGCGGGCCCGCGACGGGCTGGAGGAGCAGGCCTACGGCGATCATGACGACCGCGCCGCCGGGCGGGCCGCCGGCGGCCGCGTCCCGGCCGCCGGTGAGGGCGAGGCCGGCCAGGGCGAGCAGCGTGAGCCCGGCGAGGAGGAGCCGCGCGCCGGGCGACCAGGCGTGCGCGGCGACGACGGAGAGGAAGGCGAAGCCTCCCGCCGGGACCAGCACGAGGAGCAGCCGGCCGCGCTCGGCGCGCCGGAGCGCGGGCGATCTCCGGCGGCGGCGTCCGCGCAGGAGGGGGTGGGCGAGCGCGGCTCCGGCGGCGGCGACGGCGAGCAGCGGGCAGGGTGCGAGCGCGACGCGCCAGTCGGGGACGGCGGCGCCGTCGGCGGGCACGGGGACGGCCTTCAGCGCCAGCGGCATCGCGAGGATGAGCGTGCCCGCGAGGGCTCCGGCCCAGGCGGCCGTCAGGGCGCGGTTCCGGCGTTCCCAGACCAGGACGAGGCTCGCGGGCAGGACGAGGCCCGCCCCGACGCCCTGGACGGCCCGGACGGTCCCGATGTCGGGCAGCGAGCGGGCGAGGCCGGCGGCGCCGATCCCGGCGAGCAGCACCGCGAGCCCTGCCGCGAGCACGCCCCACGCGGGGAGCCGGCGGGCGGCGACGGCGGCGGGCGGCACCGTGACCAGCAGGGCGGGCAGGGACAGCCCGGTGGCGCGCAGCAGCCCGGGGATCTCGGCGTCGCCGAGCGCGAGGGCGCTCGCGGCGGCGGGGACGATGTCGCCGGACGCGTCGGGCACCACCAGGACCGCCGCGGGCAGCGCGGTGAACGTCAGCAGCAGCGCGCCGAGCGTCGCGAGCCTCCGCCGGGCGTCCCCTTCGGCGAGGCGCGCCGGAGCCCCGGCGGGACGCGTCCTGGCGAGGTCGCCGGGCGGATGTTCGCGTGCGTGGGAGGACACGGCGTGCTCCTTAGGACGTCGTCGTCCGCCGCACGCGCATTTCCCGGAAGGGAAGTTTGTCCAAATAATGCGATAAGGGAATTACACGGGAATCGGCGGACGCAATGGTGCCGTCCCCGCGAACCTAGCGCGGCGGAGCGCTCCCCACCTTGCGTCCCAGCCAAATGGCCGTGCCCCAAAGGGCCCCGAAAACGACACCGAGGAAGAACATGGCCGGGACCATGAACCCGGTCGCGAAGATCAGCACCTGCAGGACGGTGCCGACGGGCACTGCCCACGGGAAGCGCAGCAGACCGGCCAGCGCGACGCACGCGACGGCCAGCCCGCCGCACACGCCGCCGGCGGTCGCCCCGTCCACGTCCAGCACCGTCACCGCCACCGGGATCGCGAGCGCGATCACGATGGCCTCGCACGCCAGCACGGTGGCGAACAGCCTCCGCGCCGGGTTGGGGGCGGTCCGCGCGCTCATGCCCGTCACCGGCCTTCACCGACGCGCAGCAGGGTGCGGGCCTCGCCCGCCGTGACCACCGAGCCGGTGATCAGCACGCCGGCGCCCCGGTACTCGCCGGTCTCCTCGGCGAGGCCGATCGCCCGGTCGATGGCGTCGTCCAGCCGCCGGACGACATGGACGCGGTCGGCGCCGAAGATTCCCTCGGCGATCTCGGCCAGCTCCTCGGGCGGCATCGAGCGCGCCGAGGAGTTGCGGGTCACCACCAGTTCGGCCAGGACGGGTTCGAGCTGGTCGAGGACCCCGGCGACGTCCTTGTCGGCGGCGATGGCGAGGACCCCGGCGAGCCGGGTGAAGCCGAACGACTCGGTGACCGTGGCGACGGTCGCGGCCATCCCGGCGGGGTTGTGCGCCGAGTCCAGCAGGACGGTCGGGCCCGTCCGGGCGACCTCCAGCCGGCCCGGCGAGGCCGACTTGGCGAAGCCGCTGCGGACCAGGGCCGGATCGAGCTGCCCCTCCTCTCCGCCGAGGAAGGACTCGCCGGGCGCGATCCGGGTCGCGGCCTCCAGGTTCGGCTCGCCCCGGGTGGGGGCTCCTCCGGCGAACGCCTCCACGGCGGCCAGGGCCGTCGCGGCGTTGCTCGCCTGGTGCTCGCCGAAGAGCGGCAGGAAGATCTCGTCGTAGACGCCGTGCAGGCCGCGCAGCGAGATCTGCTGCCCTCCGAAGGCGACGTCCCGGCCGAGCACGCCGTACTCGACGCCCTCGCGCGCCGCCGTCGCGCCGGTCTCCACGACCCGCCGCAGCAGGACCTCGGCGGCCTCGACCGGCTGCTGCGCCAGCACCGCGATCGCGCCCGGCTTGATGATGCCCGCCTTCTCCCCGGCGATCTGCTCCAGCGTGTCGCCCAGGTAGCGGGTGTGGTCCAGGCCGATCGGCGTGATCACCGCGACGGCGCCGTCGGCGACGTTCGTGGCGTCCCAGGCGCCGCCCATGCCGGCCTCCACCACCGCCACGTCGACCGGCGCGTCCGCGAACGCCGCGAAGGCCATCGCGGTGAGCACCTCGAAGAACGACAGCCGGGTCTCGTGCTTGTCGTCGACCAGCTGCAGGTAGGGCAGCACGTCGTTGAACGCCTCGACGAACCGCTCCTCGCTGATCGGCTCCCCGTCGATCGCGATGCGCTCGCGCAGCGTCGTCAGCTCGGGGCTGGTGTAGAGCCCGGTGCGCAGACCGCGCTCGCGCAGCAGCGCCTCGACGAGCCGGGCCGTGGTGGACTTGCCGTTCGTCCCGGCGATGTGGATCACCGGGTACGCGCGGTGCGGCGCCCCCAGAACGTCGACCAGGTCGGCGATCCGGTCGAGGGTCGGGTCGATCTCCCACTCGACCCCACGCCCCATGATCGCGCCGACGGTGGCCCTGTAATCGGACGGCTCGGATACCTGACTCACGGTCACAGAGCCTACTCGGCGGCGGGCGCGCCTCCGTCCGGGCCCACACTGGAGGGATGGAGGTGTTCTTCCGCGAGTGGGAGCGGCGGGCCCCGGGCGAGTCCCGCGACGTCGGGCGGGCCCGCGCCCTGGCGGACGCACTGGGCCTCCTCGCGCCGGGCGTTCCCGTCCTGACCGTCGTCGGTTCCAAGGGGAAGGGGACGGCGGCGACCTACGCATCGGCGTTCCTGGGGGCCGCCGGGCTGCGCGTGTGCACGGTCACGAGTCCCGGGCTGCGCAGCGAGCGCGACCGCATCAGGGTGGACGGGCGCGCCGTCTCCGCCGGGGAACTCGCCCGCTTGGCGGACGTCCTCGCGGAGGCCGTGGCCGCGCTCCCCCCGCCGTCCGGCGGCTACCTGTCGCCGTCGGGGCTCTTCACGGTCGCGGGCGTCCTGCACGCGCGCCGCGCCGGGGCGGACGCGCTCGTCCTGGAGGCGGGCATGGGCGGACGGTCGGACGAGGTCGCGCTGTTCCCCCCGGACGTGGCCGCGATCACGCCCGTCTTCCGGGAGCACGCCGGGGTGCTCGGCGACACGCCGGCCGAGATCGCCGAGGAGAAGCTCGGCGTCGCCGGGCCGCGGACGCGCGTCCTGTCGGCGCCGCAGTCGGCCGAGGTCGCGGGCGTCCTCGGCGCCGTGGAGTTCGTCGGACCCGGCGGCAGCGGACTCCCCCGGGACCTGCTCCCCGCCGGTCTCGGACGCGCGGCCGCCGAACTCGGCGTGGTCGCCGCCCGCCGCCTCCCCGGCGTGGCCGAGCCCCCCGCCGGGACGGTGCGGGACGTGCTGTCCTCGATCGTCCTGCCCGGCCGCCTGTCGTGGCACGACGTGCCCGGGTCGGCCACCCGGGTGCTGGTCGACTCGGCGATCGACCGGACCGGGGTCGCCGCCGCCCTCGCCGCCGCCCGGGAGGCGTGGGGGACGGTCGACCACGCCGTGGTCTGCCTCCCCGACCACAAGGACCTGGACGGCGCCGTCGCCGCGCTGGGCGCGCTGCCCGTGACGTTCGTCCGGCTCGCGCTGCCGCACCTGCGGTTCACCCGCGCCCTGCCGCCGCGGTGGGACGTGGTCGGGCCCGCCGCGATCACGCCCGAGTCGCTCGCGACGCTCGGGCACCGCGTGGTCGCCCTCGGCACGGTCTACTTCACCGGCCTCGTCCTGGACGCGGTGGGCGCCGACACCGAGCGCCTCTACGTCACTTCGGCTTCTCGACGTCCTTCCTGATGCGGTGCATCAGGTCGGCCATCAGGGGGAACTGCGGGTTCGCCGTGGGCTTGTTGGACGCGACGACGCCGAAGGAGTCCTTGGTGGCCCACGCGCAGTAGGTGTGGGTCTCGGCGAGGACGGCGAACGTGCCGCACACCGCCTTGCCGCCTCTGCGCCCCGGGTCGGCGTCCTGCCCGGCGATGAACGTGGTGGGCTGCGTCTCCTGGAGAAAGTCCGCGGGATCGCCGATCCGGCCCGTCCCGCCCACGAACAGCACGTTGACCTTGCGCACCGGCTCCTCGGTGTAGACGGCGAGGCCGCTCCCGGCCACCGGGACGCCGCCCGCCTCGACCGCGCCCGCGACGAACGGGTACGCGACGCTCGCCTGCGGCGAGGTCAGCGGATCCTTGTGCAGGCCCCCGGCCGTCGGCCCCGCCTTGACCACCTTCTTGGACGGCCCGGGACCGGCCGTCGCCCCGGTGTCGCCGGCGCCGCCGCCCGCCCGCAGCGCCAGCACGCCCGCGACGAGCAGCACCCCGGCGACCGCCACGGCGCCCGCGACCAGCAGCGGCTTCGGCAGGCGCCCGCCGGGCCCGGCCGGCGGGCCCGGCACCGGCGGCAGCGGACCGGTGCCGTCCCGCAGGACGCCGTGCGGGCCCGTGCCCACGACCGGCATCGCTCCCGACCCGTTCGCCGAGACGGGCATCGCGTGAGGGCCGGTGCCGTTCCTCGGCATGGCGTGCGGGCCGGTGCCGTTCACCATCGCGTGCGGGCCGGTCCCGTCGCCGATGTCGACCGACCACCAGGGGCGCGCGCCGCCGAAGGGCGCCGGGGCGGACTCCGGTCCGGGACCGTCCTCGATGACCTGCGCCGCGTCCAGATCGTCGCCGGACGGGGAGTCCGGCGTGCCGGACCGAGGTGGTGAATCGGCCATTGCACTCCTGATGGTTCAACTACCGCAAAGGCCCACGGGCCCTACCGGATCGTAACTGCGGCAGGCGCCGCGGCGCCGAAGGATCGCCGTGTCAGCACCCGTGTCAAGAGCGGCCGGGCCGGCCCCCCGCGGAGGTCAGCCCGCCGGGAGCGCGGCCAGCTGCGACTCCAGCCTGCCGATGTCGGACTCCGCCTGGGCGAGCCGGTCGCGGTTCTTCGCCACGACCGCCTCGGGCGCCTTCGCCATGAACGCCTCGTTGCCGAGCTTGCGCCGCGCCTGGTCGACCTCCTTGCGGGCGGCGGCCAGGTCCTTCTCCAGCCGCTTTCGCTCGGCGGCGACGTCGATCACCCCGGCGGTGTCGAGGTGCACCTTCACGTCCTCGACCGGCAGGGACGCCGTCGAGGAGAAGCCGTCCTCCGGCTCGGTGAGGCGCAGCAGCGCACGGATGCCGTCCTCGTGGCCCTGCAGGGCGGAGCCGTTCCACTCGATCCGCGCGGCGACCCGCTGACCGGGCTTGAGGCCCTGGTCGGCGCGGAACCGCCGCACCTCGGTCACCATCCGCTGGAGGGAGCCGACGAGCTCCTCGGCGCCGCCGTCGCGCCGCGCCGGGTCGGCGGCCGGCCACGGCGCGGTGACGACCGTCTCCGCGCCCGTCAGGGACGTCCACAGCTCCTCGGTGACGAACGGGACGACCGGGTGCAGCAGCCGCAGCAGGTTGTCGAAGACCTCGCCGAGCACGCGGCGCGTCGCCTCGGCGCGCTCGTCGGCGAGCTGCACCTTGGCCAGCTCCACGTACCAGTCGCAGACCTCGTCCCACGCGAAGTGGTAGAGCGCCTCGCACGCCTTCGCGAAGTCGAACGCCTCCAGGTGCGCGTCGACCTCGGCGATCACCGCGTGCAGCCGGGACAGCACCCAGGCGTCGACCGTGGAGAGCTCGGCGGGCATGTCGCCGCGGGTGTGCGCACCGTTGATGAGCGCGAACCGGGTCGCGTTCCACAGCTTGTTGCAGAAGTTGCGCGAGCCCTGCGCCCACTCCTCGGCCACCGGGACGTCGCCGCCCGGGTTCGCGCCGCGCAGCAGCGTGAAGCGGGTGGCGTCGGCGCCGTAGGCGTCGATCCAGTCGAGCGGGTCGATGACGTTCCCGAACGACTTGGACATCTTCTTGCCGAACTGGTCGCGGACCATCCCGTGCAGGGCGATGGTGTCGAACGGCTGGACGCCGTCCATCGCGTACAGCCCGAACATCATCATGCGGGCGACCCAGAAGAACAGGATGTCGTAGCCCGTGACCAGGACGGACGTGGGGTAGAAGCGCTTCAGGTCGGGCGTCTCGTCCGGCCAGCCGAGCGTGGAGAACGGCCACAGCGCGGACGAGAACCACGTGTCGAGGACGTCGGAGTCCTGCGTCCAGCCGGCGGGCGGCTCCTCGTCGGGCCCCGGGCAGACGACCTCGCCGTCCGGCCCGTACCAGACCGGGATCCGGTGCCCCCACCACAGCTGGCGGCTGATGCACCAGTCGTGCATGTTGTCGACCCACTCGAAGTAGCGGGACGCCATCTCCGGCGGGTGGATCTTGACGCGGCCGTCGCGGACGGCGTCGCCCGCGGCCCGCGCCAGCGACTCGACCTTGACGAACCACTGCAGCGACACGCGCGGCTCGACGACCGTGGAGCAGCGCTGGCAGTGCCCGACCGAGTGCTTGTAGGGGCGGACCTCCTTGACGATCCGGCCCTGCTCGCGCAGCGCGGCCACGACCGCCGGGCGGGCCTCGAACCGGTCCAGCCCCGCGAACGGGCCGTGCGCGGTGACGACGCCCCGCTCGTCCATGACCGACAGGGACGGCAGGGAATGCCGCCGGCCGATCTCGAAGTCGTTCGGGTCGTGCGCGGGGGTCACCTTGACGGCGCCGGTGCCGAACGCGGGGTCGACGTGCTCGTCGGCGACGACGGGGATCCGGCGGCCGGTCAGCGGGAGCTCGATCTCCCGCCCGACCATGTGCGCGTACCGGGCGTCCTCCGGGTGGACGGCCACGGCGGTGTCGCCGAGCATCGTCTCCGCCCGGGTGGTCGCGACGACGATCTCGTCGTCGCCCGACCCGTACCGGATCGACACCAGCTCGCCGTCGACCTCCTCGTGCTCGACCTCGATGTCCGACAGCGCCGTCAGGCAGCGCGGGCACCAGTTGATGATGCGCTCGGCGCGGTAGATCAGGCCGTCGTCGAACAGCCGCTTGAAGATCGTCCGGACGGCGCGGGCGCGGTCGTCGTCCATCGTGAACGCCTCGCGCGTCCAGTCGACGCTGTCGCCGAGGCGGCGCATCTGGCCGAGGATGCGGCCGCCGGACTCGGCCTTCCACTGCCAGACCCGCTCGACGAAGTCGGCGCGCCCGAGGTCGTGCCGCGACAGGCCCTCCTTGGCCAGCTCGCGCTCCACCACGTTCTGCGTGGCGATGCCCGCGTGGTCCATGCCGGGCACCCACGCCACCTCGTGGCCCTGCATCCGGCGGCGCCGGACGAGGGTGTCCTGGATGGAGTGGTCGAGGGCGTGGCCCATGTGCAGCGAGCCGGTCACGTTCGGCGGCGGGATCACGATGGAGAAGGCCGGCCGCTCGGGCGCGCGCTCCGGATCGGCGGTGAACAGCCCCGCCGATACCCACCGCTCGTAGAGCCGGCCCTCTACATCGGCCGGTCGGTACTGGGTGGGAAGGTCGACGTCCGCGGCGGCGCCCTGGCCGCGCTCAGTGCTGGGCTGTGTCACGGCTGACGATTCTACGGGGACGCGCGGGGTGGACGGCCCAGGACGGCCGGTCGCGCCGGGGAGATCCGCTCCGGCGGCCCCCGCCGCACCGCTCGCGTCCACGCAGATCACCTTGATCCGGTCGACCGGAACGGCCTCCGGGGGCGCCCGTCCCGCGGCCGGGCCGCCTCGCACCGCGTCCGCGAGCGCCGCGCGGAGGGGCGCGCCGCCCGCGGGCATCGGCCTGGCCAGCGTCGTGCGCGGCGCCCGCGACACGCGGCGGGAGGGGTCAGAGAGCGTTTTCCCGCCGCGGTCGGGACACTGGTCACCTGACACCGGGTCGCCTCGCCGGAAAGGGTGGCGGCGAAGTCCCGCGATGGCGGGGCGGAGGGAGAGGGACGGGATGCGAGCGGGACTGGCACGCGCCGCCGTGCTGGCCGGCGCGTTCACAGCGGGGGCCGTGGCGGCACGTGCCGCGACCATCCCCTACCTCCACCGTCTCACCGCCGACCTGCAGCGCTCCCGCGAGCGCATCCTCGCCAGCCGCGAGGAGGAGCGCCGCCGGCTGCGCCACGACCTGCACGACGGGCTCGGGCCGACGCTCGCCAGCCTCGCGATGTCGCTGGACGCCGCCCGCATCACCCTCGCCGGCGAGCCGGAGCGCATGGACCCGCTGCTCGCCGAGGTCCGGGACCGGCTCGCGAACGCCGTCGGGGAGATCCGCGACCTCGCGCACGGGCTGCGGCCCCCCGCGCTGGACGACCTCGGCCTCGTCGCCGCGATCGAGTCGTTCGCCGCCGGCTGCTGCGAGCGGGTGGACGTCCGGTTCGACGGCGAGCCCGCGGGGCTGCCGGCCGCGGTGGAGGTCGCGGCGTACCGGATCGCGCAGGAGGCGCTGACGAACGTCCGGCTGCACGCCCCGGAGAGCACCGTGACGGTCAGGCTGACCCGGGACGCCGACCTTCACCTGATGGTCGCCGACACCGGGCCCGGCCTGCCGGACGCCCTCCGCAACGGGGGCCAGCCGAGGCCGCGCCGCGGTCTGGCCGCGATGAAGGAGTGGGCCGCCGAGGTCGGCGGCAGCTGCGCGATCGCGTCCCGGAACGGCGGCGGGACCGTCGTCACCGTCCGCCTGCCGCTCGCCGCCGCGCGGATCGCCGCCGGGTACCATCGTCCCTCCATCGGAAGAGACGAGCGGCGATGACCGAGACCATCCGGGTGCTCATCACCGACGACCACCCGGTGTTCCGGCAGGGGCTGAAGGGCCTGCTGCAGGCGCTCGGGGTGGAGGTCGTCGGCGAGGCCGAGAACGGCCCGGGCGCGGTGCGGCTCGCGGCCGAGCTGCAGCCGGACGTGGTCATCATGGACCTGCACATGCCCGGCGGCAACGGCATCGAGGCGACCCGCACCATCACCCGCACCAGCCCGCGCATCGGCGTGCTGGTGCTGACGATGTTCCGCGACGACGACTCGGTCTTCGCGGCGATGCGCGCCGGCGCCCGCGGCTACCTGCTGAAGGAGTCGGGCGCGGAGGAGATCGCCCGCGCCGTGAAGGCGGTCGCGGCGGGCGAGGCCATCTACGGCCCGGAGATCGCGCGCCGCGTGCTCACCTACTTCACCGACATGCCCGACCCGCGGCAGGCCGCGTTCCCGCAGCTCACCGAGCGGGAGCGGGAGGTCCTCGAACTGATCGCGCAGGGCCGCAGCAACACCGAGATCGCCGGGACGCTCTACCTCAGCCAGAAGACCGTCCGCAACCACGTCTCGAACATCTTCATGAAGCTGCACGTCGCCGACCGCGCCCAGGCCATCGTCCTGGCCCGCGAGGCCGGCCTCGGCGAGTCCCGCGGCTGACGTCCCCCCGCGGGGGCGGCGCGGGTCAACCGCCCGCACGGGTCAGGAAGGCCCGCACCCCGGCGCGCCGGGGCAGTCCGGGCACGGGGCGCAGGATGCCCTCGCGCACGGCGAGCGCCGCGGCCTCGGTCCGGCTCGACGTCCGGGTCTTCTGCAGGACGTGCTCGACGTGCTTGTGGATCGTGCGCGGCGACAGGAAGAACTGCTGGGCGATGACGTCGTTGGACATCCCCATCGCCAGGCGCGTCAGGACCTCCACCTCGCGGCCGGTCAGTCCGTACGGCACCACGGCGGGCCGCGCGTGGACGAGCACCGCCCCCGGCAGGCGGACGGGAAGCTCGGGTGAGAGCAGCCCGACGCGGTGCCACGCCCGGTCGAGGGGCCAGAGGGCGCGGAGCCGCCGGCCGCCCGACTCCCGGAACTCCGCGACGACCTCCCGGAAGGCGCGATCCTCCAGCACCTGCGGCCGCTCCCGCTCCGGCACCGGCACGATCCGGTCGCCGGACACGAGGGCGACGCGATCCGAGGGCCGCACCCCGCCGGCGTGGACGGCGCGCCCTGCCACATCCGCCACCGCGGCCAGCGCGGGCATGACGGATGCGAGCAGCCGGCGTCCCCGGGTGTCGAACGCCCCCTGCCGTCCGCTGGAGAGGTGCACGAGGCCCACGTACCGCCCCTGGTGCCGCAGGGCCCCCGTCATGCCGTCCCGGAATCCCGCGGGCTCCACGTGCTCCTCGTAGAACCAGCCGCGGCGGAAGCTCTGGCTCGGCTCCTCGGAGATGGACGGGGGCAGATCGGCGTTGAGCACGTCGTCGAACCAGGGGGTGCGGGCGAAGTCGACGGCCAGCGAGCGCGCCGTCTCGGCCGTGTAGCCGACCCCGGCGACCTGGCGGTGCTTCCCGTCGAACGGGTCGACCGCGATCAGGGACGCGGCGTCGCCGTCCAGGACCTCGTTCAGCAGGCGCAGCATCTCCCCGCGCGCCCGGGCCGCGTCGGGCTCGTGGACCAGCATCCCGATCTCGGCCGCGAGCGCGACATGCCGATATGTGGGCATGGCACCTCCTGGCCGCGCGCGGTCGGGCAGCGAACCACGACGAGAGCCCCGAATCTATGGCGCGGACGGGCGCCCGGACAAGATCTTCCGGCGTCACGATCCGAAGCCGCGCACGCCCCCCGGCCCCGGGCGGGGGCCGCTCCCGCGCCGGCCGGGCGACTCCGCAGTTCTACGGATGTCCCGGACGCCCGGCCCGCGGTCCCATAACGCGACCGGGCCCGCAGGCGGACCTGCGGCGACCGGCACCTCCACTGGGCAAAGCGCTCTCGTCACCGGAAGAGGAACAAGCGATGACCACGGGCTACCTGTACCACGAGATCTTCGGCTGGCATGACACCGGATCGAACGCCGGCCTGTTCGGGGCGGACCCGGCGGCCGGGCTGCAACCGTTCATGCACATGGAGAACGCCGAGACCAAGCGGCGCATCCACGAACTGATCGTCGTGTCCGGGCTCATCGACCGGCTGGAGCGGGTGCGGCCGCGGCACGCCACGGAGGAGGAGATCCTGAAGGTCCACACCCGGGACCATCTGGAGCGGATCAAGACGGAGAGCGGGTGGCCGAAGGGCGGCGACGCCGGCGACGGCTTCAGCCCCTTCGGAAAGGGAGGCCACGAGATCGCGACCCTGGCGGCCGGCGGCGTCATCGCGATGGTCGAGGCGGTCGTCAACGGCGACGTCGCCAACGGGTACGCCCTGGTCCGCCCGCCCGGCCACCACGCCGTCGCGGGCAGCGGCATGGGGTTCTGCGTCTTCGGCAACCTCGCCATCGCCGCCCGGCACGCCCGCGACGTCCTCGGCGTGCGGCGCATCGCGGTCGTCGACTGGGACGTCCACCACGGCAACGGGACGCAGTCGTTCTTCTACGGCGACCCGGACGTGCTCACGATCTCGTTGCACCAGGACAACTGCTTCCCGCCGAACAGCGGCGCGCTCACCGAACGCGGCGACGGCGCCGGCTTCGGGTACGCGCTGAACGTCCCGCTGCCGCCGGGAACCGGCGACGGAGGCTACCTGTACGCCATGGACCAGGTGGTGGCGCCGGCCCTGCGGCGGTTCCGCCCGGATCTCATCCTCGTCGCCTCGGGCTTCGACGGCAGCGCGATGGACCCGCTGGCCCGGCAGCTGCTCACCTCCGTGGGCTACCGGAGCATGACGCGGCGGCTCATGGACGTCGCCGAGGACGTGTGCTCCGGCCGGATCGCGATGTCGCACGAGGGCGGCTACAACCCGGTGTACGTGCCGTTCTGCGGTCTGGCGGTCATCGAGACCCTGGCCGGCGCCGAGCCCTTCGACGACCCGTTCCTGCCGGTCGTCTCCGGGATGGCGGGCCAGGACCTCCAGCCGCACCAGAAGGCCCTCGTCGACGAGGTCGCGGCGCTGGTCGGCGACATATCCGGCGGCCCGGCCGCCTAGCGGCACCCGGGCGGGCGCCCGGGCCCCTCCCCTGGCTCAGCGGGCCGCGAAGGCTCCGTGCTCGCTCTCGAAGACGAGTGCCACGAAGCGTTCTCCGATGAGGCGGTGGGTCTCGGGGGCGGGGTGGACCCCGTCCGGCAGGGGCAGCTCCGCGTAGTCGGCCTCGCCGTAGAGGGCCCGGCCGTCGAGGTAGTGCAGGTGAGGGTCGTCCTGGGCGCGCCGGGCGGCGATGCCGGCCAGCGCGTCCCTGATGACGGTCAGCGTCAGGCGCCCGCTCGCGACCTCCGCCGGGTCGCCGGTGGCCCGGAACCGCAGCCTCGGGCCCTCGGGATCGAGGGCCAGGGGGCCCGGCGTGTGCTCCTGGACGGGGCACAGGATCGGCGAGACGAGCAGCAGCGGCGTGTCGGGATGCCCCTCGCGGACGGTGTCGAGGAAGCCGTGCACGGCGGGCCCGAACGCGCGCAGCCGCATCGCGTCGGCGTTCGCGACGTTGATGCCGATCTTGAGGCTGATCAGGTCGGCGGGGGTGTCGCGGATGGCGCGCGCGGTGAACGGGTCGAGCATCGCGTTGCCGCCGAAGCCGAGGTTGACCAGATCCGCCCCGCCCCGGGCGGCGGCCACCGCGGGCCAGGTGGAGGTGGGGCCGGCGGCGGTGGAGCCGTGGCTGATCGAGCTGCCGTGGTGGAGCCACACGGGTCGTCCGGTGTCCGGGACGGGTTCGACGGGGGCGTCGGCGCGCAGGGCGATCAGCTCGGCGGACTCGACCTGCGGCAGCCAGATCTCCACGTCCTTGGCCTCGGCGGCCAGGCCCGCGAACCTGAGGGTGCCCGGCTCGCCCGGCCTGGTGACCGCCTTCTGGGTCGCCATGTCGATGACGGCCAGGTTCCCGCCGGGCACGCTGCCCCGGCCCGCCGGACGCCCGTCCACCACGAGCTCGTAGAGGCCGTCCGGCTGCGGAGGGGCGCCCTCGTAGGCCCGCTTCGTGGGCAGGACGTCCAGTTCCACGGCGGTGGCCCGGGTGCGGAACGCCAGCCGCACTCCCGACGGCTGCTCCTCCGTCCTCGCCATGTACTCGTCGTGGAACTGGACGCGGGCGGCGAGGGGCAGCCGGTGCGGCAGCACACCGCGTGCCGTCCGCTCCAGTTCGAGCGCGCCGCGCACGATGCGCATGTCGATGGGAGTGGTGATCCACTCGGTCATGCCTGCCCCCTCATATTTCCTAATAGTATTAGGCAACCACCAAGTTACCCTAGGAACGAGGTTCCCCGGCACGCGCGGCCTCACCGGCGCACGCCTCGGCCGGGCGACGGCGGCAGCCGGCCAAGGGCTGTTAGCCGCGCTAAAGGCGCCTTGAGAATTCGGGCGTTGCCGGGCCGGAGCGCCAGATGCCAGCGTGTGAGCGCCGGCGCCCGGGCGGAGCCGTCCGCCGTCAACGGGGCGCGGTCGATGGGGCGCAATGCGACGCGTCCCGTTCAAGGGCTCGCCCATTTGCCTGTCGCGCGACGGTCGGCCGCCGACGCACCGGCCGCCCGCTTCGCCCGCACCGCGCCCTGCCCGGTCGAGACCAGTATCGAGATCATCGAGACTTGGCGAGCCCTCATGACGCCCCCGTCCCCCACTTCCAACGACGAGCGCGCCGCGGTGCCGGAGGCGCCCCGGGGCGGATCCCCCGTGGCGCTCGGCACCGCCCTGCTGGGCTTCGTCCTCATCTCGCTGGACGCGCTGATCGTCACCGTCGCGCTGCCGGACATCGGCCGCGGCCTCGGCGGCGGGGTGTTCACCTTCAGCCTGTACTTCCAGCAGGAGCGCGGGCAGTCGGCCCTCCACACGGGTCTGCTGTTCGTGCCGATGACGGCACTGGTCGCCGTGGTGAACCTGGCCTCGGCGCGGCTGGCTGGGCGGTTCGGCCCGCGCGTGCTGATCGCGGCGGGACAACTGCTCGGGACCGCCGGCCTGGCGGCGCTGACCACGGTCGGCACGCATACCCGGGTGGAGACGGTGGCGGCGCTGATGGTTCCGGTCGGCCTCGGCGGAGCGCTCGCGGTGCCCGCACTGACGGCGTCGCTGCTCGACGCGGTCCCCGCCGAGCGGGGTGAGGGCCACGTGATGGCTGCTGCGCTCGAAAGCATGGACGGCGAACTCGGGCGGGCCGCAGCGGGCCGCTTCGCCATGTCCGCGCGTTCCCTAACATGAATAGGCAGTCACCAAGATGCTCTAGGTCCGGAGGTTCCATGGCACGCGCGGGCATCACCGCCGAACGCCTCGCCCGGACGGCGGCGGAGCTGGCCGACGAGATCGGCTTCGACCGGCTCACCGTGTCGGCGGTGGCGCGCAGGCTCGGCGTCAAGGACCCGAGCCTGTACGCGCACATCGAGAACGCGCGGGAGCTGAAAGTGCGGGTCGCCCTGCTGGCCCTGGAGGAACTGGCCGACAGGGTCGCGGGCGCGGTGGCGGGACGCGCGGGCAAGGACGCTCTCGTGGCGTGCGCCGGCGCCTACCGCGCCTACGCCGCCGAGCACCCCGGACGGTACGCCGCGGCCCGCTTCGAACTCGACCCGGAGACGGCGGCGGCGAGCGCCGGGCCCCGGCACGCGGAGATGACGAGGGCGATCCTGCGCGGGTACGACCTTCCCGAACCCGACCAGACCGACGCGGTGCGCTTCCTCGGCAGCGTGTTCCACGGCTACGTGAGCCTGGAGCTGGCGGGCGCCTTCGGCCACACGGCCCGCGCGGCCGACACGTCCTGGGCGTGGGCGCTGGACACCGTCGACTTCGCCCTCAGGAACCACCCGTCCCGCGCGGCCGCAGGACGGCCGCGCCCCTAGCCGGAAACGCCGAGAGCAGCGGTGCCGCGTGGGCGCCCGCTGCTCTCGTGCGGTTCAGATCTCGTGCGGGGTCAGGCCGACTTCTCCCGCGGCTCGCGCTTGGGGCGGTCGCGCGGGACGAGGGTCGGGTTGACGTGCTCCAGCACGGCCTCGCGGGTGATGACGACGCGGGCGACGTCCTGCCGGCTCGGCACCTCGTACATCACCGACAGGAGCACCTCCTCCATGATCGCGCGGAGGCCGCGGGCGCCGGTGCCGCGCAGGATGGCCTGGTCGGCGATCGCCTCCAGGGCGTCGTCGGTGAACTCCAGGTCGACCCCGTCGAGCTCGAAGAGGCGGTGGTACTGGCGCACCAGCGCGTTCTTCGGCTCGGTGAGGATGTTGATCAGCGCCTCGCGGTCGAGGTTGTGCACCGAGGTGATCACCGGGAGCCGGCCGATGAACTCGGGGATCATGCCGAACTTCAGCAGGTCCTCGGGCATCACGTCGCCGAGCACCGCCGACGACTCCTCGAAGTCGGACTTGGAGCGGATCTGCGCGCCGAAGCCCATGCCCTGCTTGCCGACCCGGGACTCGACGATCTTCTCCAGGCCGGCGAACGCGCCGCCGCAGATGAACAGCACGTTCGTGGTGTCGATCTGGATGAACTCCTGGTGGGGGTGCTTGCGGCCGCCCTGCGGCGGCACGCTGGCGGTGGTGCCCTCCAGGATCTTCAGCAGGGCCTGCTGGACGCCCTCCCCCGACACGTCCCGGGTGATCGACGGGTTCTCGCTCTTGCGGGCGATCTTGTCGACCTCGTCGATGTAGATGATCCCGGTCTCGGCCTTCTTGACGTCGTAGTCGGCCGCCTGGATCAGCTTGAGGAGGATGTTCTCGACGTCCTCCCCGACGTAGCCCGCCTCCGTCAGCGCCGTGGCGTCCGCGATGGCGAACGGGACGTTGAGGAGCTTGGCGAGCGTCTGCGCGAGCAGCGTCTTGCCGGATCCGGTGGGACCGAGGAGCAGGATGTTGGACTTGCCCAGCTCGACCAGGTCGTCACGGCCGGTGTCACCCGACTGGATCCGCTTGTAGTGGTTGTAGACGGCGACGGAGAGCGCCTTCTTCGCCGTCTCCTGCCCGATCACATAGGAGTCGAGGAACTCGTAGATCTCCCGTGGTTTGGGCAGGTTGTCCCACTTGAGGTCGGAGGTCTCGGAGAGCTCCTCCTCGATGATCTCGTTGCAGAGATCGATGCACTCGTCGCAGATGTACACGCCCGGACCCGCGATGAGCTTCTTGACCTGCTTCTGGCTCTTCCCGCAGAACGAGCACTTGAGCAGGTCACCACCGTCGCCGATGCGTGCCACCCAACCGTCTCCTTTTCGTGGGGCCGCCAGCCTTGGAGGATGCGGCGCAGCTGGTCTGCGTCCCGGAGGCTCACGACGTCGGGTTCGACGTTACCGCCTCCAGCGGACTTGGAAAGCCCCTCGCCCGGAAGTGTGACGACCGGGCTGGGGGACTCCCTCGTCCTCGTGCCGTCTCAGGACGACACTACCTCGGCCTTCCGCTTCCTGCTGGCGAAGACGTCGTCGATGAGGCCGTAGTCCTTGGCCTCGGCCGCCGTGAGGATCTTGTCGCGCTCGATGTCGCGGCGGACCTCGTCGATGCCCTTGCCGCTGTGCTCGGCCAGGATCGACTCCAGCAGATCGCGGATCCGCATGATCTCGCGGGCCTGGATCTCGATGTCGCTGGACTGGCCGTAGCTGCCCTCGGTCGCGGGCTGGTGGATCAGGATCCGCGAGTTGGGCAGCGCCGCCCGCTTGCCCGGCGTCCCGGCCGCGAGCAGCACCGCCGCGGCGGACGCCGCCTGGCCGATGCACACGGTCTGGATGTCGGGCTTGACGAACTGCATCGTGTCGTAGATCGCCGTCATGGCGGTGAACGAGCCGCCCGGCGAGTTGATGTAGATGCTGATGTCGCGGTCGGGGTCGATCGACTCCAGCGTGATCAGCTGGGCCATCACGTCGTTGGCGGACGCGTCGTCGATCTGCACGCCGAGGAAGATGATCCGCTCTTCGAAGAGCTTGTTGTACGGGTTCATCTCCTTGACCCCGTACGTGGTGCGCTCGACGAACGACGGAATGATGTAGCGGTCGTCGACCGGCTTCGGAGAGCCGCCCGCGTACGCGGCGGGCCGGACCATATCGCTGAAACCGGGTCGGATGAGGTCGCTCACTGTGTGCCTCCGAATCGTTGTGAGGTCGTCAGGAGACGGGGCCCTCGGAGGGCACCTGGTTGGCGCTGAGCACGACGTGGTCGACGAACCCGTAGTCCTTGGCCTCGTCGGCGGTGAACCAGCGGTCCCGGTCGGAGTCGCGCTCGATCTGGTCGAGCTCCTGGCCGGTGTGCTCGGCGATCTTCTCGGCGAGCGTCTTCTTGACGTACAGCATCTGCTCGGCCTGGATCTTGATGTCGGAGGCGGTGCCGCCGATGCCGCCGGACGGCTGGTGCATCATGATCCGCGCGTGCGGCAGGGCGTAGCGCTTGCCCCGGGCGCCCGCGCACAGCAGGAACTGCCCCATCGAGGCGGCCAGGCCCATGCCGACCGTGACGATGTCGTTCGGGACGTACTGCATGATGTCGTAGATCGCCATGCCGGCGGTGACGGAGCCGCCTGGCGAGTTGATGTAGAGCGTGATGTCGCGCCGGCCGTCCTCGGCCGACAGCAGCAGGAGTTCGGCGCAGATGCGGTTGGCGATGTCGTCGTCGACCTGCTGGCCGAGGAAGACGATGCGCTCGCGCAGCAGCCGCTGGAACAGCTGGTCGCCCAGAGGCAACAGGGGCGCCTCGGCGACCCGCGCCTGGATCCGCGACGACTCGTCGAAAGTCGGAGGCATGCTCACCGGGTGTTCCTCCGGTCCTTTTAATCGGTTCGGATGATTGGACATTAACGCGCTCACGGGCCCACTCACGCCCGGGGGCCCGGCTTTTCGCCAGGGGCGTACCCGGCGCGGCCCGGGCGACGCGCGGGTTCCGGACGATCTTCGCCTCGCATCCGGCCCGGCGGACCCCGCTCACGCGCACGCCCCGCACCCGTCGTACGGATGCGGGGCGTGCCCGGTGCCTCGTGGACGTCCAGGAAAAGCTCTAGGCGTCCTTGGTCTTGCCGTCCTGCTCGTCGGCAGCCTCGGCGGCCGGGGTCTCCTCAGCGGCGGCCTCAGCCGTCTCCTCGGGGGCCTCCTCCGGAGCGCCGCCCTCGGCCTGCACGTCGGCGCCGTCCTCGCCGGCGTCCTCGGCCTGGACGGTCTCGCCGTTCAGCTCGCGCTGCACGGCGTCGACGTCGATCTCGTTGCCCGACTCGTCCTTGACCGTGACGTGCTCGACCACGAGGTTCAGCGCCTTGCTGCGCAGGACCTCGGAGACGATCGCCGGGAGCTGGTTGTTCTGCGTCAGGTACTCGGCGAGCTGCTGCGGCTGCACGCCCATCTGCATCGCCTGCGAGACGACGTACTCGCTGAGCTCCTCGTTCTCGACGTTCAGCTCCTCCTGGACGGCGAGCTGGTCGAGCACGAAGCCGCCCTTGACCGCGAGGCGGGCCGCGTCGGCGACCTCGGTGTCGAACTCCTCGGCGGTCTTCTCCTCTTCCTTGAGGTAGTCGTCCTTGGTCATGCCGGCCATCTGGAGCTGCTGCTCCAGCTGCTGGTTGCGGCGGCCGATCTCCTCTTCCACGACCTTCTCGGGAAGCGGGATGTCGACCTTCTCCAGGAGCGCCTCGAGGGCCTTGTCGCGCGCCTCGGACAGCTGCTGCAGCTTCACCTGCCGCCCGAGCCGGACGCGCACGTCCTCGCGCAGCTCCTCGATCGTGTCGAACTCGCTGGCGAGCTGGGCGAACTCGTCGTCCAGGTCGGGCAGGTTCTTGACCTTGACGCTCTGCACGGTGACGGTGATCTCGGCCTCCTCGCCGGCGTGCTCGCCGCCGACCAGGGTGCCGGTGAAGGTCTTGTCCTCGCCCGCGGCGAGGCCGACGATGGCCTCGTCCAGCCCCTCGATCGCGGAGTTGCTGCCGACCTCGTAGGAGTAGCCCGCGGTGGAGGCGTCCTCGATCTCCTCGCCGTCGATCCGCGCGACGAGGTCGATGGTGGCGAAGTCGCCCTCCTCGGCCGCGCGCTCGGCGCCGGTGAGGGAGGCGAAGCGCTCGCGGAGGTTGTCGATGGTCTCGCCGACCTGCTCGTCGGTGACCTCGGCGTCCTCGACGACGACCTCCAGGCCGTCGTAGTCGGGCACCTCGAACTTCGGCCGGATGTCGACCTCGGCGGTGAACGCGAACTGGGTGCCGTCCTCCAGTTCGGTCACCTCGACGTCAGGCTGTCCGAGCACGAAGATCTCGGACTCCTCGACGGCGCGGCCGTACAGCTCGGGAAGCGCGTCGTTGACCGCCTCCTGGAGGACCGCTCCCCGGCCGACGTACTTGTCGATCAGCGGGGCGGGAACCTTGCCGGGCCGGAAGCCCTTGATCCGCACCTGCTGCGAGATCTCCTTGTACGCCTTGTCGAGGTTCGGCTTGAGCTCGTCGAACGGAACCTCGACGGTGAGCTTGACCCGCGTGGGGGTCAGCTCCTCGACATCGGTCTTCACTGGGGTCGGTCTCCTTGATCGGGCGCTGTCTCGGCCGCGGCGTTCGACGCGTTCTCTTCCTCTTTACGTGCGAGCCCTCGGCCTCCACGCAGCGGGCTGCGCCGTGGTGCTCGGCCGGTCAGTCTCTCGGCGGCGCGGGCACGCCGAAATACGGCTCCGCGCCTTCGCGCGGCCAAGTCTATGGGGTCGCGGCCCCGGCTGCGGACATCGGAGGCCCGCAAGCCCGGCGAATCCGAGTCAGCGCCACCGTACGGGCAGTGACATGGAGCACCGGGACCCCCATACTCGTCCGGGATGAACGGGATAGCCGCGGCCTCCAGTGCGACCGGTCTCTACTACCTCGGGTTCGCCGTGTTCAAGCTCGCGGCGGACCGGATGCCCCCCGTCCGGGGCAACCGCATCCCGCACATGGTGTGGACGATCGTGAGCAACTGGGTCTTCCTGATCGCGCTCGGGATCGTGCTCGGCGGCCTCGGCCTGCAGATCCTCGCGCTGCGCAACCTGCCGCTGTCCACCGCCGTACCGATCTTCATGTCGGGCATCGTGCCGCTGCTGCTGATCGCGCTGGTCTTCTTCGGCGAGCGGCTGACCCCGCGCGAGTGGCTCAGCCTGGTGCTGATCGGCGGGGCGATCCTGCTGCTGACCGCGTCGCTGCGGGGAGACGAGCCGATCGGCTCGGCCGACGCGCCGCTGTGGAAGATCGCCGCGGTGGTCGCCCCCGCGGTGCTGGTGCCGGTGCTGATCCTGGTCCTCGGCGACCACCGGCCCGACGGCCGGCACGCCCGCCCGGTGACCGGCATCGCCTACGGTCTGAGCTCGGGCTTCCCGGTCGGCACCGCCGAGCTGGCGATCAAAGGGTGGAGCGACGACGCGCACGCCACGAGCCCGCGCATCGCCGCGACGCCGTGGCCGTACCTGACGGTGCTGGCCGCGGCCATCGGGTTCGGGATCATGGTCATGGCGTTCCAGCGCTGCCGGGTCTCGATCGTGGCCACCGTGATGACCGTGAGCGCCAAGACCTACCTGCTGGTCATGGGCACGTTCCTGTACGCGGAGCCGTGGCCGCAGGACGCGGCGCACTCGGCGATGCGGCTGGGCGCGCTGGCGCTGGGCGCGGTCGCCGTCCTGCAGTTCCCCCGGCACCGGCCGATTCCGGACGAGCCCGACGGCTCCTCCGCGGAGGGCGCCGACGCGGTGGACCCGTTCGGCACGGCGGTCGGCGGGCCGGCGCTGGGCGGCCCGAGGCTCGGCCAGGCGTACCGGCACGCTCCGCAGGTGCCGCGGCAGCGTTCCCCGTACGCGCAGGACCCGCTCGGCGAGGGTTCCCACGCCCGGCCCGAGGCCTCTCCCCCCGAGGCGGCGCCGCAGCCGCGGCGTCCCGTCCGCCCGCGGCGCCCGACCGAGACGGGCTCGGACGGTCGCTGGCGCGGCTTCGGCGACGACTGAACGGCGCCCCGCCGCCGAGCGGGGGACGCCGTTCAACGCTGTCGCCGGGTGTCAGCGCTTCTTGCCGGAGCGGCCCTTGTCCTTGCTGGGGAGGCCCTTGTCCAGGCCGGCGCGCCGGAGCGCGTCGGCCATGGCGCCGCCCCCGGAGAAGTCGCCGCCTCCCTGGCCGCCGCGGCGCTGCCCGCCGCGCTGGTTCCGGCCGCGCTGGTCCTGACCCCGCTGGCCCTGGCCCCGCTGCTCCTGGCCCCGCTGCTCCTGACCCCGCTGCTCCTGACCCCGCTGCTCCTGACCCCGCTGCTCCTGACCGCGCTGCCCCGGGCCCCGCTGGCCCTGGCCGCGCCGATCCTGACCGCCGCGTCCCGGACGCGCGCCGCCCTCGCGCTGCTCGCGCTGCTCGCGCTGCTCGCCGCGCCGACCGCCGCCGCCCTGCTGGTCGCGGCCCGGCTCGTCGTCCAGGCGCAGCGTGAGCGAGATGCGCTTGCGCTGCAGGTCGACGTCGAGGACCTTCACCCGGACGATGTCGCCGGGCTTGACGACCTCGCGGGGGTCGGAGACGAACTTGTCCGACATCGCGGAGATGTGCACGAGCCCGTCCTGGTGGACGCCGACGTCCACGAACGCGCCGAACGCGGCGACGTTGGTGACGACGCCCTCCAGGAGCATGCCGGGTTCGAGGTCGGCGAGCTTGTCGACGCCCTCCTTGAACGTGGCGGTCCGGAACGCCGGGCGCGGGTCGCGGCCGGGCTTCTCCAGCTCGGCGAGGATGTCGGTGACGGTCGGCAGCCCGAAGGTGTCGTCGACGAACTCCGCCGGCCTGAGCGAGCGCAGGACGGCGGTGTTGCCGACGAGGGACTTGATGTCCGTGCCCGCGGAGTCCAGGATCCGGCGGACGACGGGATAGGACTCGGGGTGCACGCTGGAGGCGTCGAGCGGGTCGTCCCCGCCGGGGATGCGCAGGAAGCCCGCGCACTGCTCGAACGCCTTCGGGCCGAGCCGCGGGACCCCCTTCAGCCCGGCGCGGCTGCGGAAGGGGCCGTTGGCGTCGCGGTGCGCGACGATGTTGTCGGCGAGGCCCTCGCCGATGCCCGACACGCGGGTGAGCAGCGGCGCGGACGCGGTGTTGACGTCGACGCCGACGGCGTTCACGCAGTCCTCGACGACGGCGTCGAGGGAGCGCGACAGCTTCACCTCGGACACGTCGTGCTGGTACTGGCCGACGCCGATCGACTTGGGGTCGATCTTGACCAGCTCGGCGAGCGGGTCCTGCAGGCGGCGGGCGATGGACACCGCGCCGCGCAGCGAGACGTCCATGCCGGGCAGCTCGCGGCCCGCGTACTCCGACGCCGAGTACACCGACGCGCCCGCCTCCGACACCATGACCTTGGTCAGCTCGAGGTCGGGATGCCGGGCGATCAGGTCGGCGGCGAGCTTGTCGGTCTCGCGGGAGGCGGTGCCGTTGCCGATCGAGACCAGGTCGACCCGGTGCTCGCGGGCCAGCCGGGCGAGCGTCTCGATCGACTCGTCCCACCTGCGGCGCGGCTCGTGCGGGAAGATCGTGTCGGTCGCGACGACCTTGCCGGTCGCGTCCACGACGGCGACCTTGACGCCGGTGCGCAGGCCCGGGTCGAGGCCCATGGTCGTGCGGGTGCCGGCGGGCGCGGCGAGCAGGAGGTCGCGCAGGTTGGCGGCGAACACGCGGACCGCCTCGTCCTCGGCCTCCTGCCGCAGCCGGGTGCGCAGGTCGATGCCGAGGTGGACGAGGATCCGGGTGCGCCAGGCCCACCGGACCGCGTCCGACAGCCACTTGTCGGCGGGACGCCCCTGGTCGGCGATCGCGAACCGGCGGGCGATCTCCACCTCGTAGGAGCTGCGCGCGGCCGGGTCCTCCCCCGCCTCCTCGGGTTCCAGGTCGAGGTCGAGGACCTCCTCCTTCTCCCCCCGGAACAGCGCGAGGACGCGGTGCGAGGGCAGCTTCGCGAACGGCTCGGCGAAGTCGAAGTAGTCGGAGAACTTGGCGCCCGACTCCTGCTTGCCGTCCCGCACGCGCGAGACCATGCGCCCCCGGTTCCACATCCGCTCGCGCAGGGCGCCGATGAGGTCGGCGTCCTCGGCGAAGCGCTCGACCAGGATGGCGCGGGCGCCCTCCAGCGCGGCGGCCGCGCCGGCGACGCCCTTCTCTTCGTCCACGAACGCCGCGGCCTCGGCCTGCGGGTCGCGGGACGGGTCGCCGAGCAGCATCTCGGCGAGCGGTTCGAGCCCGGCCTCGCGGGCGATCTGGGCCTTCGTCCGCCGCTTCGGCTTGTACGGGAGGTAGATGTCCTCCAGCCGCGCCTTGGAGTCGGCCGTGATGATCTGCGCTCGCAGCTCGTCGGTGAGCTTGCCCTGCGACTCGACCGATTCCAGGATCGCGGCGCGGCGCTCGTCCAGCTCGCGCAGGTAGCGCAGCCGCTCCTCCAGCGCGCGGAGCTGGGCGTCGTCGAGCGCGCCGGTCGCCTCCTTGCGGTAGCGGGCGATGAACGGGACGGTCGCCCCGCCGTCGAGCAGGTCCACCGCGACCCGCACCTGCCCCTCGCGGACGCCGATCTCCTCGGCGATGCGCTCGGTGATGGGCCGCAGGGCGGGCCCGGGGCCCTGGCCGTCGGACGTCTGGCTGATGGTCGCTGTCACAGCTTGAATTCGCTTTCTCCCCTGAGTGTCGCCTGTGCATTGTCCAGGGAACGGGGCCGGTTGTCTTGTCACGCTCGAATGACGGTAGGCCTAACCCCACCGCATCGGTCACGAAGAGGGGGTCTAGCACCACCGAGCCGCGAGGGGCGAACGATGACAATGGTGGAGGTCCCACGGCGAACCCTTGGAGGAACGGTGAGTGAGCTACTGCGCGGGTACGGGCGGCGCGCCCTCGCCTGTTTCGGGCGGGCGGTCGTCCAGATCGTGCTGGCGTACGCGGTGAACCTGCCCTTGTTCATCGTGACCGTGCTGTCGATCGCGTTCATCCCGCTGGGGTTCGGGGTCGTCCTGGCTCCGGTGATGTTCCAGGCGATCCGGACGGTCGCCAACCAGCAGCGCGCGTGGGCGGCCGGGTGGTCGGGGGTGCGGATCCCCGTCCCGTACCGGGCGGAGCCGGCCGGGGCGGGCGTGTTCGGCCGGCTGAAGTGGGTCCTCGCCGATCCGGCCTCGTGGCGCGACCTGCTGTGGACGCTCCTGAACGTGCCGGTCGCGCTCGTCCTCGGCGTCCTCGCGGGCGGCCTGACACTCTACGGGCTGGAGGGCGTGTTCGTGGCGCCGTGGGTGTCGCTGCTCACCGACTACGGCTGGGGTCCCTTCTGGCCGCTGAGCGACTGGGGCGTCATCGGCTTCGTCGGCACCATCGTGCTGGGCGCGGCGCTGACGGCGGTGTCCGTCCCGCTGGGGCCGCTGTTCCTGAAGGCGCACGCCCGGTTCTGCCAGTCCCTGCTCGCGCCGACGCGGGACGCGCTGGCCGAGCGCGTCGAGCGGCTCACCGAGACGCGTTCGGAGGCGGTGGACGCCTCGGCGGCCGAGCTGCGCCGCATCGAGCGCGACCTGCACGACGGCGCGCAGGCCCGGCTGGTCGCGCTGAGCATGAACATCGGCCTCGCCGAGGAGATGATGAAGCACGACCCCGAGACGGCGCAGAAGCTCCTGGCCGAGGCCCGCGAGGCGAGCGGGACGGCGCTGACGGAGCTGCGCGACCTGGTCCGGGGCATCCATCCGCCGGTCCTGGCCGAGCGGGGCCTCGACGGCGCGGTGCGCGCCCTCGCCCTCACCCTGCCGCTGCCCGTCGACGTCCGGATCGACCTGCCGGGGCGCGGCGACGCCCCGGTGGAGTCGGCGGCGTACTTCGCGGTCGCGGAGATGCTCGCCAACGTGGTCAAGCACTCGGCCGCGCGGCGCGCCTGGGTGCAGATCGAGCACCCCGGGGACCGGCTGATCATGATCATCGGTGACGACGGGACCGGCGGCGCCGACCCGGGGGCCGGGAGCGGAATGCGCGGTATCGAGCGCAGGCTGGCGGCGTTCGATGGGACGATGGCGGTGACGAGCCCGGTCGGCGGGCCGACCATCGTGACCATGGAGCTGCCGTGCGCGTTGTCATCGCCGAGGACCTCGCCCTCCTCCGGGACGGGCTGATCCGCCTGCTGGAGGCGTTCGGGTTCGAGGTCGTCGAGGCGGTCGACAACGGGCCGTCCCTGCTGAGGGCGCTGACCACGCACCGCCCGGACGTGGCGGTCGTGGACGTCCGGCTCCCGCCGACGTTCACCGACGAGGGGCTCAGGGCCGCGCTGGACGCGCGCAAGGAGATCCCGGGCCTGCCGGTCCTCGTGCTGTCGCAGCACGTGGAGCAGCTGTACGCGCGGGAGCTGCTGTCCGACAGCACGGGCGGCATCGGCTACCTGCTGAAGGACCGCGTGTCGGACGTCAAGGTCTTCGTGGAGGCGGTGCGCCGGGTCGCGGGCGGCGGCACCGCGCTCGACCCCGACGTGGTGGCCCAGCTGCTCACCCGGCACGCCCGCGAGGAGCCGCTGCAGCAGCTCACTCCCCGCGAGCGCGAGGTGCTCGGGCTGATGGCGGAGGGCCGCTCGAACGCCGCGATCGCCGCGAAGCTGTTCGTCACAGAGAAGGCGATCAGCAAGCACACCAACAGCATCTTCGGCAAGCTCGGGCTGCCGCAGTCCGAGGACGACAACCGCCGCGTCCTCGCCGTCCTGGCCTACCTGGGCGCCTGATCCCCGCCGCCTCGGCTCACGCGGCCCAGGGCGGGACGATCCGCTCGTCCCCCTGGGGCGCGATGGCGCACCGGGTCTCGTCCACCAGGGCTTCGGGGTCGTAGGCGAGGCAGCCCGCGTGGGCGGCGACGACGGCGGTGAAGCCGGTGTCCCCGGCCGTGATCTGGCGGGGCGCGTCGGCGGGCAGGACGACGGTGTCGCCGGGGCCCGCCTCCAGCTTGCGGCCGTCCAGGTCGACGGTGGCGTCGCCGTCGAGGAACGTCCACACCTGCTCGGTGTCGAACGCGTGCAGCGGACCGGTCTTGCCCGGCGTCCCCTTCACGCGCCAGACCGCGATCCCCTCGGTGCCGCCCTGGGTCGGCGTGGCGGCCGTGGTCATCACGCCGTTCGGCGTCTCGGTCCGGCGGCTCTCGGCGTTGCGGATGAGCGTCATGGTTCCCCGTCCCCTAAGTTAGACAATGTGGTTGTCCATATAGTCAACGAGGTTGTCTTTCATGTCAAGTGACGGCGGGCCGCGGGACGCGCCCGGGTTCGAGCTGCCGCTGCGGCTCTTCCTGGCGTTCCGCGTGATCATCGACGAGCTGCACGCCGAGCTGGCCCGGCAGGGGCATCCGGACCTGCGCCCGATGCACGGCTTCGTCTTCCAGGCCATCGGACCGGACGGCACGACGGCGGTCGAGCTCGGCCGCCGGCTCGGGGTGTCCAAGCAGGCCGCGGGCAAGATGGTGGAGTCACTGGAGCGGGCGGGCTACCTGGAGCGCGGCGCCGACCCCCGGGACGCGCGCCGCAAGATCGTCCGGCTGACCGCGCGGGGGGTCGACTCCCTCGTCCGGTCCGAGCGGATCTTCGAGCGGATCCGGGGCGACTGGGTCCGGACGCTGGGCGCCGACCGCATGCGGGCCCTGGAGGACGATCTCCGCCGGATGACGTCCGCGGACCTGTGGCGGCTCGACATGCCGGGATGGTTCGGCGCGTCCTGATTTTTCTGCGCGCCCGGTGACCGTATGAGTCCAGGCAGTCGCTTAGACCACTCGTTCCGGCGTCCGCGGGTCTCCCGCGAGCCCTTGTCGGCGCCGTTCGGCGCGGTTACGATCGGCCCAATTCTTAGGAAACTTTCCTAAGAGTTGGCGGGGATTCCTGTTTGCTTCGGGGGCCGAACCGAACGGAGAACCATGTCACGACCGGGCGGACGGCGGGCCATCGCGCTCGCCGGCGCAGCGACACTCGCGGCGGCCGCGGCCCTGCTCACGGCGCCCCCGGCGTCGTCGGCGCAGGCGGTCACCGCCACCTGCAAGAAGACCTCCGACTGGGGCACCGGCTTCGACGGCAACTGCACCATCACCAACGGCACCGGCTCGGCGATCAGCAGCTGGAAGCTGGAGGCGGACCTGCCGTCCGGGACGTCCGTCGGCAACGTCTGGAACGCGACCAAGACCGTCTCCGGGAACCACTACACGTTCGCCAACACCGGCTGGAACGGCACGATCGCCGCGGGCGCGAGCACCAGCTTCGGGTTCGGCGGCACCGGTTCCGGCTGGTTCACCGGCTGCACGATCAACGGCGCGACCTGCGACGGCTCCACGCCCCCCGAGAAGGACACCGAGGCCCCCTCGGCCCCGTCCGGCCTCCGCTCCACCGGCAAGACCGCCACCAGCGTGTCGCTGGCGTGGACCGCGTCGACCGACAACGTCGGCGTCACCGGCTACGACGTCTACAACGGCTCCGCCAAGGCGGCGTCGGTGACCGGCACCAGCACGACCGTCGGCGGGCTCTCGGCCAAGACCGCCTACACCTTCACCGTCAAGGCCAAGGACGCCGCCGGGAACACCTCCCCCGCGTCGGCGCCGGTGTCCGTCACCACCGACGAGGGCGGCGGCGGCAACCCCGGAGGCGGCGGGAAGAAGGTCGTCGGCTACTTCACCGACTGGGGCGTCTACCAGCGCAACTACCACGTCAAGAACGTCGAGACGAGCGGCTCGGCCGCCAAGCTGACGCACATCAACTACGCGTTCGGCAACGTGACGGGCGGCCGGTGCGCGATCGGCGACTCCTACGCCGACTACGACAAGGCCTACACCGCCGACCAGAGCGTCGACGGCGTCGCCGACAACTGGGACCAGCCGCTGCGCGGCAACTTCAACCAGCTGCGCAAGCTGAAGAAGCTGCACCCGGACCTGAAGGTGCTGTGGTCGTTCGGCGGCTGGACCTGGTCCGGCGGCTTCGGCCAGGCCGCCCAGAACCCCGCCGCGTTCGCCGAGTCCTGCTACAACCTGGTCGAGGACCCGCGCTGGGCCGACGTGTTCGACGGCATCGACATCGACTGGGAGTACCCGAACGCCTGCGGGCTGACCTGCGACACCAGCGGGCCGGACGCGTTCAGGAAGCTAATGGCCGCGGTCCGCGCCAAGTTCGGGTCCGGCAACCTCGTGACCGCGGCGATCACCGCGGACGCGAGCGCCGGCGGCAAGATGGACGTCACCGACTACGGAGGCGCCGCCCAGTACGTCGACTGGTACAACCCCATGACCTACGACTACTTCGGCGCCTGGGACGCCAAGGGGCCGACCGCGCCGCACTCGCCGCTCACGTCCTACCCGGGCATCCCGCACGAGGGCTTCAACAGCACCGACACGATCTCCAAGCTCAGGGCCAAGGGCGTGCCGGCGAGCAAGCTGCTGCTCGGCATCGGCTTCTACGGCCGCGGCTGGACGGGCGTCACCCAGTCCGAGCCGGGCGGCGCCGCGACCGGCGCCGCGCCCGGCACCTACGAGGCCGGCATCGAGGACTACAAGGTCCTGAAGGGCAAGTGCCCCGCGACGAGCACGGTCGCCGGAACCGCGTACGGCAAGTGCGGCAGCGAGTGGTGGAGCTACGACACCCCGTCCACCATCCGCGGGAAGATGGGCTTCGCCGGCGACCAGGGTCTCGGCGGCGCCTTCTTCTGGGAACTCAGCGGCGACACGACGGGCGGTGAGCTGATCACCGCGATCAAGAGCGGTCTCGGCTGAGCTGTTCGCAGAAGGGGTACTCCCAGCCCCCTCAGACAGCCGAGACTTCGGGCCCCTGACCAACCGGACGCCGGTCAGGGGCCCGCCCCTTGCTCAGAGCAGGGACTGGCCTCCGTCCACCGTGAGGATCTCGCCGTTCACGTAGGTGTTGGCCATGAGGAACAGGGCGGCGGAGGCGGCCTCCTCGGCCGTCCCGAACCGCCCGAGCGGCATGGACCCGCCCGCCTCGGCCATCGCCGCGTCGCCCTCCGCGCCGGAGGCGGCTCCGTAGGCCGTCCGCAGCAGAGGGGTGTCGAAGGCCCCGAACCGGATCGCGTTGACCCGCAGGCGCGCGGGCGCGTACTCGACGGCGAGCGCACGGGTGAGCGTCTCGACGGCGCCGCCCGCCGCCACCGGCGCGGACATCCCCGGACGGGGACGCGTCACGAGGATGCCCGAGGTCAGCGTGATCGACCCGCCCGGGGGCATCCGGCGGGCGGCGGCGCGCGCGACGGCGAGCACCGCCCACGCCGGTCCCTCGACGGCGTCCCGCACGACGTCCCGGGTGAGCCCGGTGAGCGGCCCCATGCCGACAGGGCGCCCGGCCGTCACCAGCACGTGGTCGACGGTGCCGGCGCGCTCGAAGACCTCCTCCACCGCGTTCTCGTCCGTGACGTCGGCGGCCGCTCCCAGCACCTGGACCGCGGTCCCGGCCGCGGCCACGCGCGCCACGGCGGCGTCCAGCCGGGTCCTGTCGCGGCTCGCGAGCACGATCCGCGCACCGGCCGAGGCGAGCAGCTCCCCCGCGGCCAGGCCGATGCCGGAGCTGCCCCCGAGGATCACCGCCGTGCGGCCGGCGAGGCTCGCCGGGAGCGGTGAGCGGGCCAGGACGGGCGCTTCGGTCGTGGTCATACGTCCTCCACAAAATAAACCATCTGGTTGTTTTAGAATGCGCCCCGGACCGGCCGAAGTCAACCGGGTGGTTTAATCCGCGTATGGGCTACGACGCGGAGGCGACCCGCCGGCGGATCTTCCAGGCCGCCACCGCCGAGTTCGCCGCGCGCGGGCTCGCGGGCGCCCGGATCGATCGCATCGCCACCGAGGCACGGGCCAACAAGCAGGCCATCTACCTGTACTTCGGCGGCAAGGAGAAGCTGTTCGGCGCCGTGGTGCGCGCGAAGATGGCGGAGATCGGCAACGCGTCCGACATCGATCCGGACGGCCTGGCGGACTCCGTGGGCCGGCTGTTCGACTGGTACAGGGAGCACCCGGAGCTGGTCAGGCTGCTTCTGTGGGAGGCTCTGGAGACCTCGGGCCAGGTGCAGGGCGAGGCGGAGCGCCGCGAGGAGTTCCGGCGCAAGGCCGCGCGCTTCACGGAGCACGGCGGCGGCGGACCCGCGGACCCGGACCGCACGCGGGCCGTCCAGGACCTGATGTTCACCGTGTTCGGCCTCATCGCGTGGAACTTCGCCGTCCCGCAGTTGCGCCGGGTGATCCTGGACGAGGAGGACGACGCCGCCACCTTCGCGCGCCGCCGCGCGTCGGTCATGGAGGCGGCGCGGGTACTCGCCCAATCACACGGGTTCGGCTGAGCGGGTTCGACGACATTGGGAGCTTCCTTGCAGAACTGGACGCCGCGTCAGGTCCAGGCCGAGCCGACCGCCGCGCTCCTCGGCCTCCTCTCATGATCACGGCGGTGCTGTTCGACCTGGACGGGACGCTCCTCGACCACGAGGACGCCGCGCGCCGGGCCGTCGTCGGGATGTTCCCGGACGAGGACCCGGCGCCCCTCGCCGCGCGCTGGGCGGAGCTCACCGACCAGGCGGTCGACCGGTACCTGGCGGGCGAGCTGAGCTTCGCCGAGCAGCGCCGCCTCCGGATCGTCACCCTCGCCCGGGAGCTCGGCCTCGGCGACTGGGACGACGCCCGCGCCGACGCGTGGCTCACCGGGTACGTGGCCCGCTACCAGGCGGCCTGGCGCCCGTTCCCGGACGCCGGGCCGGCGCTCGACGCCCTCGCGGCGCGCGGCCTGCGGCTCGGGGTGATCACCAACGGGGACGCCGCCCAGCAGCGCCTGAAGGTCGAGCGGATCGGGTTCGCCGCCCGGCTCCCGGTCGTCGTCGCCTCCAGCGAGGCGGACGCCGCCAAGCCCGCCGCCGGGATCTTCCTGACGGCCTGCGCGGCCCTCGGCGCCGAACCGCACGCGGCCGCCTACGTCGGGGACCGGCTCGTCGTCGACGCGCAGGGCGCCGCCGCCGCGGGCCTCACCGGCGTGTGGCTCGACCGGTCCGGCGGCCCGTCCCCCGGCCCCCTGGACGTCGCGCGCATCACGACGCTGGACGCGCTCCCGTCCCTGCTCCGGGGCTGACGCGGCGTCGTCTCCGCGGAGCCGGGTCAGCCGTCCTGCAGGACCGCCTCGATCTCCAGGACGATCTGGATCTTGTCGCTCAGCGCGAGCCCGCCGCCCGCCAGGGTCGTCGCCTCGCCCACGCCGAACTCCAGGCGGCTGAGCTCGCCCGTCGCGGTGAACCCGGAGCGGGCGCCCTTGGACGGGTCGTCCTGCCGGAACGGGTCGGGACCGAAGCCGCCGATCTCCAGCCGGAGCGGGACCTGCCGGGTGACGCCGCGCAGCGACAGCTCGCCGTCCAGCACGAAGTCCTCGCCGTCGCGGCGCACGCCGGTCGAGCGGTAGGTCATGGCGGGGTGCTCGGCGACGTCCAGGAAGTCGGCCGACCTGACGTGCTCGTCGCGCTGCGCGTTGCCGGTGTCGACCGACGCCAGGTCGATCGTCGCGGTCACCGACGAGTCGAGGGGGTCGGCGCCGGTCACGATCGTCCCCTCGAACGTCCCGAAACGGCCGCGGACCCGGCTGACCATCAGGTGCCGGACGGTGAAGCCGACCCCGGAGTGCAGGGGGTCGATGGTCCAGGTCCCGGCGACGTAGCCGGGGATCTCGACAAGCTGGGCCGTCATGGTGTCTCCTACGGTTATGGAAGGTAAGGCAGTTCCTTTCGGGAACCGCTTCCATGGTGCGGACAACCCGTTATCCGGCACAAGAAGGCACTTTTTTCTGCCCCGGTCACCTGGAGGGAACCAATGGAGCACACCGCCGTCGGCTGCCGCGCCCGCGAGATCCTCGACCGCATCGGCGACAAGTGGTCGCTGCAGGTCATCGCGGTGCTCGGCGAGCACACCAAGCGGTTCACCGAGCTGCGGCGCGAGATCGACGGCATCAGCCAGCGGATGCTCACCGTCACGCTGCGCGGGCTGGAGCGCGACGGCATCGTCACCCGGACCGTCTACCCCGTGGTCCCGCCCCGCGTGGAGTACTCGCTCACCCCGCTGGGCGCGACGCTGATGGACGCGGCCGGCACCTTCGTCGCCTGGGCCGAGGACCACCTCGGCCAGATCGACGCCGCCCGCGCCGAGTACGACGCCCGCCAAATGGACGTGCAGGCGGAGGACGCCCGGCGGTAACGTGGATGGCGATGGTCATTCACGAGGTGGGACGGCGAGCTAGCCGCGCCGAGCTGGGGAACGTGCAGACGTGCCCGGCCCGGCTCGGCGGTGTGCGCCGTCATCCCATCGACCTCGTGAGGCCGTCCCATGCGCTCGACTGACATCCGTTCGACCTTCCTGGGCTTCTTCCAGGAGCGCGACCACCGCGTCGTGCCGTCCAGCCCGCTGATCCCGTCCGATCCCACGCTGCTGCTGGCGAACGCGGGCATGAACCAGTTCAAGCCGTACTTCCTCGGCGAGACCACGCCCGAGCACCCGCGCGCCGTGTCCGTGCAGAAGTGCGCGCGCACGTCCGACATCGAGAACGTGGGCCGCACCACGCGGCACGCGACGTTCTTCGAGATGCTCGGCAACTTCTCCTTCGGCGACTACTTCAAGGCGGAGGCGATCGCCTGGGCGTGGGAACTGCTCACCCGCCACTACAACCTCGACCCGCGACGCCTCTGGGTCACCGTGTACCTGGACGACGACGAAGCCGTCCGGCTCTGGCGGCGCGTGGGTGTCCCCTCCGAGCGGATCCAGCGGCTCGGCATGGAGGACAACTACTGGTCGATGGGCATCCCCGGCCCCTGCGGGCCGTCCTCCGAACTGCACTACGACAGGGGGCCGTCCTTCGGCCGCGAAGGCGGACCCGCGGTGGACGGCGAGCGGTACCAGGAGCTCTGGAACCTCGTCTTCATGCAGAACCTCCGTGGCGAGGGCTCCGGCAAAGACGATTACCCGATTCTCGGCGAGCTCCCTGCACGGAACATCGACACGGGGCTCGGTCTCGACCGGCTCGCGGCGGTGCTGCAAGACGTGGACACCGTCTGCGAGACGGATCTGCTTGCGCCGACGTTCCGGCTCGTCCAGGACATGGCGGGCCGCGCCTACCCGGGCCGCGACGGCGAGGACTCCATGTCCTTCCGAGTCGTCGCGGAACACTCCCGCTCGGTCGCGTTCCTCATCGCGGACGGCGTCATGCCCGCCCGCGACGGCCGCGGCTACGTCCTGCGCCGCCTGATGCGCCGCGCGATCCGGCACGCGCGCAGGCTCGGCATCGACGGCCCCACCCTGCCCGCGCTGACCTCCAGCGTCGTCGGCAACCTCGGCGACGCCTGGCCGGAGCTCTCCCGGCGCTCCGAGCTCATCGAGCAGGTCGTCCGGGCCGAAGAGGAGGCGTTCGAGCGGACGCTGCGCCAGGGCTCCCAGCTCCTCGACGCGGCGATCGGCCGCGCCACCACCGCCATCTCCGGGCGGACGGCCTTCGAACTGCACGACACCTACGGCTTCCCGATCGACCTCACGGTCGACGCGGCGCGCTCGGCCGGCCTCACGGTCGACGAGGACGCGTTCGCCGAACTCCTCGACGAGCAGCGCCGCCAGGCGCACCGCGCCGGGCAGGGCCGCAAGGGCGGCGCGGTCGCGCGGCAGGACCTCTACCGCCGCGTCGCCGCGGCGCACGGCCTCACCGACTTCGTCGGCCACACGTCCGAAACAGCGGAAACACAGATCGGCGCCCTCCTCGGCCCGGACGGCGAGGTGCCCACCGCGACCAGGGGCGACGAGCTGGAGGTGATCCTGACCCACAGCCCGTTCTACGCGGAGTCGGGCGGCCAGGTCGGCGACACGGGCACGATCCGCACGTCCGGAGCGACCCTGGAGGTCGTCGACACCCGCCCGGGACTGGACGGTCTGCACGTCCACACCGTCCGCATCGTGGACGGCGAAATCCGTCCCGGCGACGACGCCGAAGCGATCGTGGACGCGGACCGCCGCGCGGCCACCGCCCGCTCGCACAGCGCGACCCACGTCCTGCACGCGATGCTGCGCCGCACCCTCGGCGACCACGCGGCGCAGCAGGGCTCCCGCGTGGAGCCCGGACGCCTGCGCTTCGACTTCGCGCACTTCTCCCCCGTCGACACGGACCGCGTCCAGACCCTCGTCAACGACTACCTCCTGGACGACCCCGAGGTGCGCGTCTGGGAGGCGACCCGGGCGGAGGCGGAGCGCGCGGGCGCGATCGCCCTGTTCGGCGAGCGGTACGGCGACGACGTCCGCATCGTGGACATCGGGGACGCCTCCCGCGAACTCTGCGGCGGCACCCACGTCGGCCACGGCTCGCAGGCGGGCCCCGTCCACATCGTCGGCGAGTCCTCCATCGGCACGGGCCTACGCCGCATCGAGGCCCTCACCGGCGCCGACGCCCTCCGCCACCACGACCGCACCGCGCTGCTGCTGAAGGAGCTCGCGGCGCTGCTGAACGTCCGTCCCGACCAAGCCCCGGACCGCCTCCGGCAACGCCTGGAAACACTCGCGGAGACCCAGCGCCGCCTGGAGGAGCTGCACCGCGCCGAACTCGACCGGCACACCGACCGCCTGGCGTCCCTCGCCGAGCCCGTCCCCGGCGGCTGGCTGGTGGCGCACACCGTCCCCGGCCTGACCGGCGCGGACCTGCGCACCATCGCGACCGGCGTCCTCACCCGCCGCGACCAGCGCGGCCTCGTCGTCCTCGGCACCGAGTCGGACGGCAAGGCGGTCCTCGTCGCGGCGGCCGGGGCGTCCACCGGAGTCCAGGCGCGCGACCTGCTGACCGGAGCGGCCCGCGAGGTCGGCGGCGGCGCGGGCGGCAAGGGCCCGCTGGCGAACGCGGGCGGCCGCCGCCCCGAGAACCTCCCCAAGGCGATCGCCACCGCGGCAACGGAGGCCCGCACCCTCCTGGCGACCCAGACGTGACCCCCGCGGCGTCCGCACACCCAGTGCGGGCGCCGCGTCCAACGGTGGCGGCCGGCACGGCGCTGTCGATGCGCGAATCGCGGGCACGTCCAGCCGTCAGAAGACGGGCTTGGGCACCAGGACGACGCGCCAGCCGTCCGGGTCCGCGAAGGTCAGAGCGCCGTTCTCGGTCCAATAGGGGTTCTCCGCCGGCACCGGTTCGTGCCCGGCCGCCGCGAGCCGTTCGACCACATCGTGCATCTGCGCCGCGCCCGCGAAGTACAGCACGAGCAGATTGTCGCCGGTGGGCGCCGGGCACGGGCTCCCGTCGGCGTGCGAGGTGAACTCCAGGTGGTAGTCGGTGCCGGGCAGACCGAGCATCACGCCGTCATAACCGGCGTGGCCGGTGAACCGGGAGAGCTCGGGCAGGCCCAAGTGGTCCCTATAAAACGTGACCACCTCGTCCAGCCTGTCTGTAGGCCGCGCAATCCGAACCTGGACCACCCCAAGCCCGTCCGGCCATGCTTGCGTCTCCGTGGCCATGCCCATAACGGTACACCGCGTCCCGAATTATGAACCGATGGTCCCCCATGCCTTGCGGCGCCGTTCGCGTCGCATCGCCTACACGACCGGCGGGACAGCGATGCGCGGACGGCGTTCAATGGAAACATGGAAATCGTGATCATCATCTATCTGTTGATCCTTCCCGCCCTGATCTACAACTTCATGAAAAGGAGACGCCTCCGGCGCACAGGGATACACACTCGGCCATAGTGGTCCGCCACGTCGAAAGGCGGGGAGCGAAGACCACTTACGAAGTTCCGGTGATCGCCTTCTTCGACGAGCCGGGGAAAAGATTCGAGTTCATTCCGCCCGAGCCGAGACCCGCATCGCCGAAGGCAAGGCAGGCGCCCGGACAACGCCTACGCGCTCGCCGCCCATGTCACGCCGTACTTCGGGGAAACGAAGGCCCATGATCTGCGTTGTGAGCACGAGCGCGTCGTCGCGACTTGGCCGTCTTCAACTCACTGAGCACGATGCGCGTCTTCGCCCGCAGCTCTTGTCACGTCCCTGTTTCGCCTCGCCGCATACACGAGCCGAAATGTCCCGACCTCCCCAGCCAAGGGGCAGCGGCGATGCGCGGTCGGCACGGTCCGCCGCCCCCGCAGCCGAGGTACGAGGCGTAGGTGACGACCCCCGCTCCGCCCCCCGCCCCCGCCTCTGTCGGCATGAGGCCGGAGCTGCGGGCCGCGGCGCACCTAACGGGACTTGCGGCCCCTGCGACGGTCAAGCCAAGCGAGGAAAGCCTGAGAGGCCCTGATCGAAAAAGAAGGGTCTCCGCCACCCTGCAGCGACTGCGCTCCGATGAATTTCGCGTTGGGATCCTGGCGTCGTTCATACTCGGCGTTGGTCTGTCCAGGAATGCGCTTCTTAGGTGCGGTCATCGTGGCTCCAACCGTCGTGGCGGATCTCGCCTCATGGCGCGAGCCGCGGTCTCGACAGTCAGACGCATTGTTCCCCCCTCCGGTTGCCCCAACGAGGTGACTACGGCTACCGACCGCAGCCCTCGCATCAGCGCCTTGGGATCCGGCCGACTGCCTTCCAGCGCGCAGTCGAGCCGCAACAGCGCGCAGCGCAAAGGCTCGCGACGTTGCCCCCTAGGCGGCTGAGCCCCGCACCAGCACGGCTCCGACCTCGCACGATGCACCGCCACCGAGCGAACATCCCGACGGTGCGCAGAACGGGACGCGGACGCCGTGCTTGCGTTCGAGCGCGCTCGAACTCCTAGCGTCACCGGCATGACATCTCAACCAGGCACTCAGCGGACATGGATCATCACCGGCGCGTCGGCGGGCTTCGGCCGTGCCATCGCCGAGTGCGCGATCGGGCGGGGCGACAACGTGGTGCTGGCCGTGCGGCGGCCCGGGTCGGTGGCCGACCTCGCGGACGCCCACCGCGACCAGGTGCTGGTCGCCGAGCTCGACGTGCGTGACACCGGGCGCGCCGGGGACGTCGTACGGGCGGCGGTCGACCGGTTCGGGCGGGTGGACGTGCTGGTGAACAACGCCGGCCGCGGGGTCGTCGGCGCGGCCGAGGAGGTCGGCGACGAGGAGCTCCGCGCGTCTTTGGAACTGCACCTTCTGGGGCCGGCGGCGCTCGTGCGGGCCGTCCTGCCGCACTTCCGCGAGCAGGGGTCGGGCACGATCGTGCAGATGAGCAGCCAGGGCGGGCGCATCTCCTTCCCCGGTGTCGGCGCGTACTCGGCCGGCAAGTTCGCGCTCGAAGGCTGGTCGGAGGCGCTGGCCGGAGAGGTCGCGCCGTTCGGGGTCCGAGTGATGATCGTCGAGCCGAGCCGGTTCCGCACCTCGTTCAACGCGCCCGACGTGCTCGGGGTCGCCGACGCCAGCGCCGCGTACGCCGGGCTGCTGGGGGCCGTCCGCAACGACATGGTGGGCGCCGACGGGATGCAGGAGGGCGATCCGGTACGGGCCGCGGAGATCATCGTGGACCTGGTCGCCGGTGACGAGCTGCCGCTGCGCCTTCCGCTCGGGCGTGAGGCGGTCGAGCGCATCGGAAGGTCCTACCGGCAGAACCTGGAGGAGCTCGAACGCTGGGCCCCTACCGCGCGTGCCGCCGACTTCCCCGGCGCCGCCGCATCCGCCCGGCCGATCTAGAGTGTGGCCATGGCCACGGACGATCTGATGTCGAGGGCGCTCGCCGCCCTCGACGAGGTCGATGGCCCGATGTCGGTCGAGGTGATCCACCGCCTCGTCGACGTCGGCGCCGCCACCGACCCCATGACCATCACGGAGGTTGCCGACCTGCTCGACATGTCGCCGCACACGCTGCGCTACTACGAGCGGATCGGGCTGGTCGAGGTGGCCCGCGACGCCAGCGGCCACCGCAGCTACGACGCGGCGGCGGTCCGGAGACTGGTGTTCCTGACCCGCATGCGCCTGTCCGGGATGGCCATGCGCGACCTCCAGCACTACATGCGGCTGGCAGACGAGGGCGACGACACCGTCCCCGAGCGCCTCGACCTGCTGCTCGAACACCGCGACACGATCCGCCGCCAACTCAAGGAGCTCACCCTGTCGCTGGCGGCGACCGAATACAAAATCGCCACCTACGGCGGCCACACCGGCCCGTCGTCAGCGGGGAAGGCCTGACCAACCGAACCGTGCCGAGTGGGTCCACCGCGCCCAGTCGGCACGGTCCCCCTCGTCTTCAGCACTTGGGCGAAGACATCGGCTCGGCCCGGACGTCATGATCGGCGCCGACGGCATCCACTCGCGACCCGGCAGATCATCGACCCCGACGCGCCGACGGCCCAGCTGCATGACGGCTGGGGCACGTTCGGGAGCGGAGGGCCGTGTTGAGGACGCAAGATCCGCCACCGTGCTGATCTCCGCCAGGGACGATCAGACCATGATCACGAAGTACGGCAGTTGAACCAGGATGCCGCCCAGGCATGCCAGATCCCAGTGACAAATGGGTGACAAATGATCTTCAGAAGGGCGTCCAAGATCGCCCCACAGGGCTCTGACCTGGGGATATAAAAGAGCGGGCGACGGGAATCGAACCCGCGTAGCCAGTTTGGAAGACTGGGGCTCTACCATTGAGCTACGCCCGCTAGGCGATCTCCGGGCTCGGGATGGGCCTCGATCGCCATCCCGTAGCGTACAGGGTCTTCGGGGTGGACGTGCCGGGGGCGGAGCGGGCGGGGGCCGATCGGGACTACACTTCTCGCGTCATCGCGTTCGGCGGTGGTGTGCGGGCTGTAGCGCAGTTTGGTAGCGCACTGGCTTTGGGTGCCAGGGGTCGTGGGTTCAAATCCCGCCAGCCCGACCGAGATCAGGTAGGAAGGTCGACGTCCACCTTCGTCTTGTTCCGGATGCGCTGGAAGACCGAGCGCAGGAGCAGGACCCAGTGGGCCCACCACCCGAGCAACGTTCCCGTTCGGGGTCTGGGGCGGCGCGCGTCTGGGCCGTGTGGGGTGACGCGTTTGCTGGCGTCAGTCGAACTGGCTGCCGCGGGGGCGGCGCCGTCAGGGTCACCCGGCTTTGAGTGCGTCTGTGGTGGTGTTGAAGCCGGACGTCTCGGCCCACGCAACAGTCGACCAGAGGTTGGTCAGTGCCAGCCACACGCGGGTCTATCTGTGCTTCCAGGTCACTGCCCCAGACGCCGTGAGCATCGTCGGGTGATGCAGCGATCACGCGTTCTGCGATGAACTCGACATCCGCACACAGCTCGAAGTCGATCCGGCCGACAGCGGGCGCTCCCGTTAGAGGGACCTCGACCGGGGGCTGGGGCACTCCCTGGGGTTAGGCCGATCCGATATTCTTACAGACAGGTTTGTTCTGTCGAGGTGGGGGCGGGATGGGGCCACTCCAGGCGGGGGATCCCGTTGGGGTCGGCGGGTACCGGGTTCTCGCCCGGCTCGGTGCCGGTGGGATGGGGGTCGTCTATCTCGCCCGATCGCCGGGTGGGCGGCTGGCGGCCCTCAAGCTCATCCGGCCGGACGCCGCCGACAACCCCGGCTTCCGGGAGCGGTTCCGGCGTGAGATCGCCGCCGCGGGCAAGGTCAGCGGGCTGTACACGGCTCCCGTGCTGGACGCCGACGCCGACGCGCCGCAGCCGTGGTTCGCCGCCGCCTTCGTCCCCGCGCCCACGCTGAAGGAGGCCGTCGAGGACGGCGGGGCGCTGCCCGAGCCGGCCGTCCGCGCGCTGGGCGCGGGGCTCGCCGAGGCGCTGCAGGCCGTTCACAGGGCGGGGCTGGTGCACCGCGATCTCAAGCCCGGCAACATCCTGCTGGCCGAGGACGGGCCCAGGATCATCGACTTCGGGATCGCCAAGGTCGTCGACGCCACGCAGATCACCCGTACCGGCGGCATGATCGGCACGCTGGCGTACCTGGCGCCCGAGCAGATCGCCGGCGCCAAGGACGCGGGGCCTGCGGCGGACGTGTTCGCGCTGGGGGGCGTGCTGGTCTACGCGGCGACGGGAGCCCGGCCGTTCGGGGAGGGCGACCCGGGCGCGCTGCTCTACGAGATCATGTACGGCGAGCCCCGTCTGGACGGGCTGCCCGCGTCGCTGCGGAGCACCGTGGCCGCCTGCCTGGCCAAGGAACCGGCCCGGCGGCCTCCACTCGCGGACGTCCTCGCGGCGCTGACCCCCGCCGATCTTTCTGCGCTCCTCTCCCCCGCCCTGCGACGGGACCTGGCGGCGAGGGAGGCCGAGGCGAACCGGGTCGCGTCCGGGCCCGTGACGCTGCCGCCGCCGCTGCCGAGGATCGAGGAGACGGTCCCCGACGGCCTGCGGCGGCGGCGCGTGCTGGGGCTGGCCGCCGGGGCGGCGGTCGCCGTGACCGGCATCGGCGCGGGGACGGCGGGCTGGGCGCTGGCGGGCGGGAAGTCCAAGCCCGCGAAGCCCGCGCCTCGCGGGACCGCCATCGCCTCGGCGCCCGCGCCGGCGTGGACCTTCGTCCCGCCCGCGCCCGTCGGGTCAGACAAATCGCACGTGCTGGTCGCGGGCGGTGTCGTGCTGTGGGGCGGCGAAGACGCGGCATACGGGGTGGACGCCGCGTCCGGGCGGCGGCTGTGGACGGCGGACGTCAGCATGTTCGCCGGCTGCGCGGTCCACGGGTCGACGTTCGTCCTTCCGAACGGCGGCGGTCTCGACGGGAAGTCGACGATCAGCCTGGTCGACGCGGCATCGGGTGAGGCGACGCATCTGCCGATGCCCGAGGGCGCGTTTCCCCGCGCCGTCTTCGGCGTGGTCGACGGCGCGGCCCTGCTGCAGTCGGGGACGTACTCGGACGAGGGCGTCCCTGTCGTGTGGGCCGTCGACCTCGCCGGCGGCAAGGCCCGCTGGCGGTTCCCTCTCGCCGACTCGGACGCCTCTGGCGCGGCCGACCGGAACGGCCTGTACCTCAATGTGAAGCACACGCTCTTCGCCGTCGACCTCGTCACCGGCCGCAGGCGCTGGACCGTCGACTGGTCCAAAGACGGGGGTGAGTGGCTGACCCAGGGCATCGCGGTATCCGGCGGCAGGGTGTTCGGAAACTTCGCCGATACGCTCCAGGCGGTCGACACGGCCGGTGGGAAGAGCGTGTGGTCGCGGACCGCCGGCGCGGAGTTCCCCTCCGTCCTGCCCGCGGCCGGCAAGGTGATCTTCCGGGGTGACGACCTGCACGCTCACGACCGCGGGACGGGGGCCCCCGCGTGGTCCCTGGCCGGTCCGGAGAAGTTCGTCGCCGAGTCGGGGCACGACGCGGCGTCGGGCGATGTCGTCGCGGTCGCGTTCGAAGGCGGCGTCTTCGCCGCCACGGCCTCCGGCCGGGGGCTGTGGGCGCACTGGGGCGACGTCCCCCGCGCCGGGAAATGGGACGTCGCCGTGTCCGGCTCGTCGGTCCTCGCGACCGATCATGAGCGGCTGCTCTGCTTCCGGGCGGCCTCGTGACGGCCCGGCCAGGGCCCGAAGACCCCGCCCGCATCGGCGGGTACCGGGTGCTGCGGCGGCTGGGCGAGGGCGGCATGGGACGGGTGTACCTGGCCGCGTCCCCGGCCGGACGGGCGGTGGCGATCAAGGTGGTGCGGCCGGAGCTCGCCGGGGATCCGGCGTTCCGGGCGAGGTTCCGGGCGGAGGTCGCGGCAGCCCAGCGGGTCAGCGGCGCGTTCACCAGCCCGGTGGTCGAGGCCGAGCCGGACGGGGCCGTCCCATGGCTGGCGACCGCGTACGTCAACGGCCTCAGCCTGAAGGAGACGGTCGACCGGTACGGGCCGATGCCCGAGCCGCTGCTGCGCACGCTCGGCGCCGGGCTGGGCGAGGCGCTGATCGCGATCCACGCGGCGGGGCTGCTGCACCGCGACCTCAAACCGGCCAACATCCTGCTGGCCAAGGACGGGCCCCGGGTCATCGACTTCGGCATCAGCAGGGCCGCCGACCATGACGCGTCCCGCGGGTCCACGCGGGCGCTCACCTCCGAGGGGCAGATCATCGGCTCCCCCGGGTACATGTCCCCCGAGCAGATCCGCGGCGGGACGCTCACCGCGGCCGCCGACGTGTTCGCCTTCGGGGCCGTGCTGGCCTTCGCCGCCACCGGCCGTCCCCCTTTCGGCAGGGACGAGCTGCCCGCGATCATCCACCGGACCTTGCACGAGGCGCCCGATCTGAACGGCGTGCCGGCGTCCCTGGAGCGGATGGTGGCCGCCTGCCTGAGCCGCGACCCCGGTGAGCGTCCGCCCACCGAACTGCTGCCGTCGCTTCTGGCGGCCGAGCCGGTGGCCCCCGGCTGGCTTCCTGGCTCCCTCGGCGAGGAGCTGCGGCAGCGGGAGGACACGCTCCTCCTGGATCTGCGCGAGATCGCCAAGGCCCGCACCCGCCGGCGGCTGCTGCTCGGCGGCGCCGCCGCCGCGGGACTCGCCGTCGTCGGCGGGGGGACGGCCGCGGCACTGGCCGCGGCCGACGGCGGGGCCGGGCGGAGGCCCGCCCCGCCGAAGCCGCTGTGGCGGACGACGATCGGCGACCTCAGCGACCGGCGCTTCGCCGTCGAGGTCCTCTCCCGGACGGTCGTCCCCCACGACGAGGGGCCGGTGTACCGCTGGCACTCGCTCGAGACCGGGCGACAGCTGTGGTCCAGCAGGTTCTCCGTCGCCGTCACCGGACCCAGCATGATCTATGGGATCCCGGACGAGGAGGACCGGCTGATCGCCATGGACGAGTCCCACCGGGTCAGGTGGAGCAGCGACGTGGCCGCCGGCAACGACTTCCCCGAGCTGCTGGGGCCGGACGACGGGAAACTCGTCATCACCGGCCGGGACCGGACGGTCTTCGGCGTGGACGCCGCCACCGGCAGCCGGCTCTGGGCCTACGAGTGGCCCTCCGAGACCTTCTTCAGCCTCCTCTACGGCATCACGAACCACACCCTCGTCGCGATCGGCACCCCCCGCGGGGCCGACAGCCTGCTCGTCGGGCTCGACACCGCGACGGGCGCGGTCCGCTGGGCCGATCCGGAGGGCGGCCTGACCTCCGTCCCCGAGGGCGGCGGGAACCTGATCTTCCGCAACCCGTCGGGGGTCAGGCTCGAGGCGCGGGCCGCCGACACGGGCCGCGGTCTCTGGGCCGTCGAGCTTCCCAAGGCCGCGGCGGAGCCCCACGACGAAAGGCAGCTCTCGCAGGACTTCACCGTCGCAGCCGGGACGGTCTACACCGGCAGCCCGACCTTGTACGCCCTGGACGCGTCCACCGGCCGGGAGCTGTGGACCTACACACCGACCTCACCCGGCGGGCAGGAACGAAGCCTCCTGGTCAGCGGGAAGCACGCCTATATCCTCGACAACCCGCGGCTCATCGCGCTCGACGCCCGCACGGGCCGCCGGGTCTGGTCCGTCGACACGCCCGCGGCCCGCACCGCCCCGCTGGTCGCCGCCGGCGGAATGATCTGCACCGGGGTGGCCGGAGCCACGGGCGCGGGGCTCTACGGCTGGGACGCCGAGACGGGCGAACTCGTCTGGAACCACCCCGTCTCCACCCCCTCCCCGACCAGGCAATGGGCGCTCGCCACCCGCGACCGCACCCTGGTGGCCGCCCAGGACAAAACCCTCCTGGCCTTCCGCCTCCCCTGAGACGAAGCGGGCGCGGCCGACGCCAGGCCGAGTGGCCAGATCGTTCGAGCGGGTTACGGGGCCGTCGGGTGGGGTTCGCAGAGGAGCTTCGCGGATCTACTGCTTCTGGCCTCGTGGACGGCGGCGACTCGGGCGAACGAGCGCGGGCTCATCGTCGCCTTCCATGCGCCGAGCGGTTGCACGAGACACTCGGTGTGCTCGGACGGGTCCAGGACGATCTGGCCGAGTTCGGCGTCCGTGAGCGTTCCGCCGTCGAAGACGAACCCGATCTTCGCGCAGGGCCATCCCGGGTGGGGTGGGAGGAAGTGCGTCAGAAGGAGGACGGGCGGTCCGTCGAACTCGATGCCGGTTTCCTCCCTGCACTCCCGGACGGCCGTGGCGAACGGAGTGGCGTCGCCGTGCTCGACGTTGCCGCCGGGGAACTGCCAGGTCTCCACGCCCAGCGCTGAGCGCAGGAGGAGGGGATCACCGTCGACGTCGGTGAAGTACAGGGCGGCGTACATGGTGGCGTTCGGAAGCGTCCGGACGTACTCCTCGGGAGGCAACCAGCTCACGGGACTCCGATCTGCTCGTGGAGGTGTCCTCGGCATCATGGCGGTATGAGCGCTTGGGTCTATATACGCGGGTGGCTGGAGTTTCACGGGCAGAGGACTGAGGCCGAGCGCATCATCCGCCACGGGGACCCTGCGGGGTGGGCGTTTCCGGAAGGCGGCTGGCTCGACGCGGCGTGCTACGCCCGCGCGGTTCGCTCCTCCGGTTCCGACGATGTTCTCGACCAGGTCCGGCAGATCGCGGCCCTCCCCGCCGCCGACGAGGACGGCGACCGGGTCTGCGGGCTCTTCCTCGTCTTCCACGAGGAGGGGCACCAGATCGAATGGCAGGTCAGGGACGGGCGAGTCCAGGTCGCTCCGGCGCCGGCCCGCTATGACTACCTCTGGCGATAGCCACGGGGCCCAGACGTCAGCCGACGTGGACGATGGGGCGGCGTTCGATGTCGGGTTCGGCCTGGCGGAGGATCTCGCGGGTCATGGGTGGGACGTCGCCGCCGCCGAACACCAGGTAGCGGAGCAGGGCGCCGATCGGGTTGCCCTCGGCCCAGTGGAAGTAGACGTGCGGCTGCTTGCCCGTCTCGTGCTGGATGTGGAGCAGGATCGCCGCGATCGCGTTGGGGATGCTCGGGCCCTCGGTGCTCAGGACGCGGTAGCCGTGCCGCTCCTCGCCGGTGACGCGCACGGTGGACTCGAACTCCGACGCGTCCGAGACGGTGAGTTCGAGGAACAGCAGCCCCTCCTCGGCGCGGAGCCGGTGCAGTTCCCAGGCTTCCCGCGCCTTGTCCAGGTACTCCTGGCGGTCGCGTTCGTCGGGTTCGTTGGCGATGATCCGCAGTTCGCCTGACCGGTCGAGCAGCTCGCGGGCCTTCTCGTCGAACTCGACGTCGGTGATGCGCAGTTCGGTGGAGCGTGTGGCGCGGGAGATCAGCGAGGTGACGACGATCGCGACGCAGAACACGACGGCGATCACCAGGCCGTCGGGGCGTTCGATGATGTTGGCGACGGTGGCGTAGGTGAAGACCAGGGTGACGGCGCCGAAGGCGGCGGAGGCGCGGCGGCGTCCGCGCTTCCAGGACGCCAGCGTCGCGGCGACCGCGGCGGACAGGATCAGCGCGAGGACGCCGGTGGCGTAGGCGCCGCCCTGCGCCTCGACCTGCGCTCCGAACAGCAGGGTGATGGCGAACGAGACGAGAGTGAAGATCAGGACCATCGGGCGGGTGGCGCGGGTCCAGTCGGGGGCCATCCCGTAGCGCGGCAGGTAGCGGGGGACGATGTTGATCAGCCCGGCCATGGCGGAGGCGCCGGCGAACCACAGGATCGCGACCGTGCTGAGGTCGTAGGCGCTGCCGAACCACTCCCCGAGGTGCTCGTGCGCGAGGTAGGCCAGCGCCCGGCCGTTGGCCTTCCCGCCCTCCTCGAACTCCTTCTCGGGGATCAGCACGCTGGTGGCGAAGCTGGAGGTGATCAGGAAGACGCTCATGATGACCGCGGCCGTGGTCAGCAGCTTGCGCGCGCCCTGGATCCGCCGGTCCAGGTCGCCCTTGACCAGCGGCATCACGGCCACGCCGGTCTCGAACCCGGACAGCCCGAGGGCGAGCTTGGGCATCACGAACAGCGCGACGGCGACCATCACCATCGGGTTGGAGTGGTCGGCGGTCAGCGCGTGCCTCCAGTCGGTGACCAGCCCCGGGTCGGACGCCACCTCGACCAGGGCCGTCCCCACCACCACGACGTTCAGCACCAGGTACACCGCGACCAGGACGACCGCGATCGAGATCGCCTCGCTGAACCCGACCATGAAGACCGCGCCCAGCGCCGCGATCAGCACCAGCGTGACCGGGATCTGCCAGCCCGCGACCGCGTCCGGGGCGAACGGGTTGTGCAGCAGGTGGGCGGTGGCGTCGGCGGCCGACAGCGTGATCGTCACGATGAACGCGGTGGCGACGAAGCCGAGCAGGAACAGCACCAGGAGCTTGCCGCGCCAGCCGGGCAGCAGTCGCTCCAGCATCGACAGCGACCCCAGCCCGTGCGGGCTCTGCCCCGCCACCGACCGGTAGACCGGCAGCGCCCCGAAGAGGGTCAGCGCCACCAGCAGCAGGGTGGCGATCGGGCTCAGCGCCCCGGCCGCCAGGGCGGCGATGCCCGGCTGGTAGCCCAGCGTGGAGAAATAGTCGACGCCGGTCAGGCACATGACCTGCCACCAGGCGTGCTGCTTGTGCGGCGCGTCCTCGTGGTGCGGCTGCTTCTTGTGCGGCCCCGGCTTGTGCCCCGGGCGGTGCAGCCCCTGGAGCAGCCAGCGCCGCACCCCCGAGTCCGCCTCCGGCTCTGCTGACGTTCCCATCCGGCCCCCAGGTCGAGTCGCGAGCCCGCACACAATACTGGCGAAAGGGGACATCCGCGCTAGTGCCGCACAGGGAGAGCGGCCACACCGCTCGTCACGGGGCCGGGAGCCACGTGTCCGCACGCGTATCGGAGCGCCGCACACCTTTTCGGATGCGTGGAGCGCCTCTAGGCTCCGCTGCTATGGAGCCTGACGCGTTCACGAGTTCTCCAGTGGTCTGGCTGGTGACCGAAGACATCCACCTCATCCGTTCGGACACCATCACCAGCATCGGGGTGACCGGCGACCAACTCACCGTCTGGCAGGGCGACCGGGCGACGACCGTGGTGCAGGTCGGCCTCCGTCAGCAGTTCGCCACGAGATACGCCGGCATCTTGGCCCAGCGCCTCGCCTCCGCCGCCACCGACCCGCCTCTCGATCCGGTGGGCAAGCCCTACCCCGCCGTGTACGTGTGGCTCCACCTCGACGATGCGGCGGAGCCCTCCTGGGAGGTGAGGGTCGCGGGCGGCGGCGAAGGCGCCGACCCTCCCGAGCCGCCCTTCAGCGCCGGCGCACCGGCCTGAGAGAACGCCGCCGCGTCCCGGCGGCACGCCGGGACGCGGCGTACCGCCGGAATGCGGTGATCAGTCGGTCTGCTTCGGGTAGGTGCCCGTGCCCTTGACATGGATGCCGTCGGGGCCCGGCGGCTTACTGAACCGGAGCGTGTAGACGCCGTATTCGAGTTGCACGCTCTCGGTGATGATGAGCGGTTTCCCCTCGTCGTCCTTTATCTTGCACTTGTAGTCCTTGTCGAGGACCCTTCTCGGCGGGCTGACGATGGTGTCGTACTTGTAGATCTCGAAGTAGTAGGGCTCGCCGGGGACGCCGAGGCACTGCCACTTGAAGGTGTCAGTGCCCGCGTTCTGGGAGAACCTCTTGGAGTCCCACTGCTTCGCGAAGGTGACGTCGAAGGTCTTGGTGACGTTCTCGCGGCGGGCGGCCTCGGCGGACGGAGCCGCCATCAGCACCCCTGACGCGACGACCGCCATGACGAGACAAGCGGTTTTTCGCATACACCCCTCCTTCTGTTTGCGAGCACCAGTTTCACCCGCCAGAGGAGATCATTTCAGTAGGCCGGACATTACGAACCAGTAGATTCTCTCTCGGCCGCCGAATGGTGTTTTTATCAGCCTTAGGGTGCAAATTTCTATGTTTATGGCTACCTGCACGCCTCGGGGCAGCGCGGCACCGGAGGGGGTAGCAGCGGCTGGCGGGGGCCGGTTCGTCAGGGCCGCACCCTTGCGCGGCGGCTCGGCCTGGGTTAATCATACATTCACTCGTTGTGTGTATGAATGGATGGGTGGTGGCGGGATGCCGCGCGGGACGGCCGTGGTGCTCGGCGGGAGTGTGGCGGGGCTGTGCGCCGCGGGGGTGCTCGCCCGGCACTTCGCGAGGGTGGTCGTGCTGGAACGGGACCGGCTGCCGCCGGAGGCCGAGCACCGGCGGGGCGTCCCGCAGAGCAAGCACCCGCACTTCCTTCTCAACTCCGGCCGGCGGGCGATCGGAGAGATCTTCCCCGGGTTCGAGGAGGCGCTCATCGCGGCGGGCGGGATGCACCTCATGCCGTCGATGGACGCGGCCTACTGCGAGAACGACGGCTGGGCGCCGCGCAAGTCCGGCTCGATGACGATGGTGTACAGCTCCCGTGTGCTGATCGAGCGGGTCCTGCGCGACAAGGTCCGCGAGCTGCCGGCCATCGAGATCCGCGAGGGCGTGACCGTCACCGGGCTCCGCTCCGCGGGCGGTCGCGTCGTCGGGGTCGAGTACGGCGACGGTCATCTGGCCGCCGACCTGGTCGTCGACGCGCTCGGTCGCGGCTCCTCGGTCGTGGACTGGCTCGGCGCCGCCGGGTGGCCCGCGCCTCCGGAGAAGACGCTCGACGCCAAGGTCACCTACACCTCGCGCTGGTACGACCTGCCCCCGGCGGGGCGGCGTCCGGAGACGTGGTGGTGGAAGCACCTGGTCATCACCCCGACCCAGGACGGCGGCGACCACCCTGCCGAGCACGAGTTCCTCAGCAACTTCTTCCCCATCGAGGGCGAGCGCGCCATCGTGTGCATGGGGTCGTGGGGCATCGAGATGCCGCGCAGGGTGGAGGCGTTCGAGGACGCGCTGGACCGTGTGCGGACACCGGTGTTCGCGCAGGCGGCCCGTGCCTGCACTCCGACCTCCGGGGTGCATCTGACCCGTTCGACCGGTAACAAGTGGCGCCGGTACGACCTGCTCAGGACGCCCCCGATCGGGCTGGTGTGCGTCGGTGACTCGATCTGCGCCTTCAACCCCTTCTACGCCCAGGGGATGAGCTCCGCCGCCCGTTCCGCCCTCATCCTCGACGAGGTGCTGCGCAGGCGCGACGCCGTCGACCTCGCGTTCATGCGCGAGTTCCTCCGCGGGCAGAGGAGGTCGCTCCAGGTCCCCTGGATGCTGGCGATGGCCCGTGACCAGGCCTACGACTTCGCGACCGGGACCGAGGTCGCCGCCGCCTGGCGCCGCAGGCTCACCGCGCGCCTGAGCTGGCCCGTCTTCAACGCCATCACCGCCGCGAGCCGCGAGGACGCCTACGTCGAGCGGACGTTCGCGCAGGTGTTCAACCTCGACAGGTCGCTCCGGCAGATGGCCGCCGATCCGCGGTTCTGGTTCGGCGTCGTGCGCTACGAGCTGCGGAAACGGCTCGGCCGCACCGTCGTGCCCGACGGGTTCGACGACCGGAGGGATCCGCCCGGCATCGACTTCACCGGTTACACCGGCCCCCGCGGCGCCTCCCCGGCCCGCGGCGACGACCTTGTCGGCACCTGACGCCGGGAGGCGGCTCATGGGTCCCACCTGCGATCCGGCGGCCGAGCGCGTCGCCGGGGAACTCGGTTTCTCCTGCCACGGCGCCGATGCCGTGGTGAGCTTCCGCAACCCGTTCGACCTGGCCGACGGCACCATGGCCGTGCTCGAACTGCTCATCGTCGGCGGCGCGGTGTTCGCCCTGGTGCACGCGTGGCGGCGGTGGCGGCGCGACGGCGATCCGGTCAACATCTCGCTGTGGTTCGCCTCGGTCGTCTACCTGGCCGTGATCGAGCCGCCGCTGTACTTTCCCGGCTGGTTCGGTCTGCAGGACCACGTCGGGTTCATCTTCTCCCACAACGTGTTCACCGTGCAGTTCATGTACGACCGGCTGCCGCTGTACATCGTGGCGTTCTATCCCGCGATCTCGCAGCTCGCCTACGAGCTCGTCCGGGTGCTCGGCGTCTTCGCACGGCGCGGGCCGCTGGCCGGCTCGGTGGCGGTCGCGTTCGCGTGCCAGGTCTTCTACGAGGTCTTCGACCAGCTCGGCCCGCAGCTGAGGTGGTGGGCGTGGAACGAGGCGAACGAGAAGATCAACCAGCCGGCGCTCGCCTCGGTGCCGATGAACAGCATGCTGCTCTTCGCCTCGGTCTCCTTCGGGGCCATGACCTACCTCGTCGTCCGCCTGACCGGTGGACGGGACGGCCGCGGCGCCCTCACCGGCCCGCGGATCGGTCGGCGCACGCTGGTCGCCGGGGCCGTGACGCCCCTGGCGATGATCGTCGTGAGCGCCCCCAGCGGCGCCTTCGAGGGCCGCCTCGGGGTCCAGCGGGCGATCCTCGGCGCCGAGCTCGCCGCGGTCTGGGTCGCCGGCCTCCTCCTGCTCGCCGACGCCTGGCGGGCGCGGCGCGCCGGGACGGCCGTCCCGGCGGTGTCGCCGCTGTTCGCGCGGACCTATCCGGCGCTGTACCTCGGCGTCCACGTCGTCTTCTGGCTCCTCGCGCTGCCCGCGTACCTCGCCTCGTCCGGCGGCGTCACCGAACAGGGCACGCCGATCGGCAGCCTCTGGTACGCCGCGCTGTGCTCGGTCGCCGCCGCCGGGATCATCGCGGCCGCGCTCCGCGCGAGCGTGGCACGGGGGGCGGCGGGACCTGTGCGATCCTGAGGCCCATGGGGCACCACGGCTGGGGAGGCCGGCCTCCCGCGTCGGAGGCCGAGGCCCGGCAGCGCATCGTCGACGCGACCGTCCGCTGCATCGACAGGCACGGCGTCGCGAAGACGACGCTGTCCGACGTCGCGAACGAGCTCGGGGTGACCCGCCAGACCGTCTACCGCCACTTCGGCCGCATCAGCGACATCATCGGCGAGGTCGCGGCCCAGGGCGCCGAGTCGTTCGTCGACCGGATGATCGCCCACCTCCAGGGCATCGGCGACCCGGCCGAGGCCGTGGTCGAGGGCATGATCTTCTGTGTGCGGACCATCCCGAACGAGCCGCGGCTGAGCCTGCTGCTCCAGCTCGACGACTCCGCCGCCTTCGGCCGCGGGGCCACCACCGCCGACGCCATCGCCTACGGCGCCGAGATGCTGCAGCGCTTCCCCGTCGACTGGGCGGCCGCCGGTGTCGGCGAGGACGAGCTCGACGGCCTCGCCGAGATCGTCATGCGCCTGCTGACCTCGCTGCTGCAGCACCCGAGCGAGCCGCCGAGGGACGAGGCGCAGGTCCGCGCCGTCCTGCACCGGTGGCTGGCCCCCGCCCTGCGCGCCGGCGCCGTCACACAGGGGTGATCGGCAGGGAGCGCCGCGGCCGGAAGGCGAAGGCGGCGCCGGTGCTGAAGCGGACGACGGCCACCTCGTCGGGCTCCGGGGCCGGGTCGTCGCGGCGGACGACGGTCAGCCGCCATTCCCCGTCGCCGGAACCGTGCGCCTCGACGTCGAGGCGGGGGTCCACGGCGCGGACGACGGCCTGGAGCGCGGTCGTCCATCCGGGTCCGCAGAGGGAGATCCAGGCGCCGTCCTCATGCGCGGGAGACGGGCGGACGACGATGTTCGCGCCCTCGATGCCGGCGTCGACGTAGGCCGAGGGGTTGAGGAGGGGGTGCACCGCGAGAAGGCGGGCCGCTCCCTCCGCGTCGCGCGGCGGGTCCAGGGCGCGGGCGAGCCGCTCGGCGGCGACGCCGGCGATGCCGACGAGCTGCTTGCGGCGGATGCGGAGGAGTTCGCCGGCGTCGGCGGCCCGCCGGGCCACGGAGAGCGTGAAGGCCCGGTTGAGCAGGTGCATCTGGAGGCAGACCTCGTCGGCGATCCGTGCCAGCGCGGAGCGGGAGAAGGCGGCGAAGTCGAGGTCGGAGAGCAGGGGCCCGGAGTAGTCGGCGAGCCCGTCGTCGGACGGGTCGATCGGTGCGAGTTCGAGGGTCGCGGCGCGGGAGCGCTCGTTGTCGGCGAGCAGGGGGATGCCCTCGGCGTCGGGGTGGGACTCGTCGATGACCACCGTCCACGCGCAGTGGGGGTGCCGGTCGGCGGGACGGCGCGGCGGCCGGTGGATCGGCCGCACCTGGGCCTTGGGGTTGGTCGCGACCGCGGTGGCGTCGAAGGTGGGGTCCTCGATGTCGTGGCACATGGAGCGGACGTAGTCGTCGCCCATCGGCTCCACGTCCATCAGGGCGCCGCAGTGGTCGAGGTGGAACTCGCCGTGCCACCGGTCGTGGACGGTGTAGCGGAAGTCCATGAACTGCGGCGGGGCGCCGATGTCGAGCTGGAGGCCCTTGAAGATGGTCGGGACGTCGCCCTCGCCCGGCACCTCGGGGGCGTAGCCCAGGGCTCGCTGCATCCGCCTGGTGTAGATCGGGCTCGACGCCGCCCACTCCTCGATCGCGATCCGCGCCATCTCCTCCCTGCCGAACGCGGAGATGCACCACGCCATCCCGGAGCGGTCGATGAGCTGCCCGATCAGGAGCAGCTCCGGCACGACGACCGCGAGCTCTCCGCGGGTCAGGCCCGCGTACCGGCTCGGAGGCGTCGCCGGCGGGTCGGCCATCTGCGGTTCTCCTTGCCTCGGCGGTCCCGTCCACCTGCGACCGAGGCGGCGGGGAGGTGCCGGCGCCGCGGTCCCACGCCGGGCGCGGCTCCGGAGCGCCCGGCACCATAGTAGAACGTGTTCCAATGAAACTGGAAGCCTGTCCGGACACCTGTCCGGATACCCGTCGACTGCGCCGGGCATTGCGACGGGAACGAGGCTCGACCTATGCTGGACATGTGTCCAGCCAGCTGACCGGCGCGGCGCGGTGAATGCCGGAAGCGTCCGTCCCCACGGCGCCCGGTAACGCGTTCTATCGACCGTCCCCTCCCGTCGAGGAGCACCATGGCCCTCCGCGTCCTGCACGTGGCCACCGGCAACGTCGGCCGCATCGCCCTGGGGCAGCTCATCGAGGACCCCCGCTTCGAGCTGGCCGGACTGGTCGTCTCGAACCCCGCGAAGGTCGGGCGCGACGCCGGCGAGCTCGCCGGGCTCGACGTGGTCACCGGGGTCGCGGCCACCGCGGACCTGGAGGCGGCGCTCGCCGCGCGGCCCGACTGCACCGTCTACTGCGCGATCGGCGAGACCCGGCTGCCCGGCGCCCTCGCCGACATCGGGACGATCCTCGCCGCGGGCAGCAACGTGGTCGCCTCCTCTCCGGTGCCGCTGATCTACCCCTGGGGGCTGCTGCCGGAACGCATGATCCGTCCCGTCGAGGACGCCTGCCGGGCGGGCGGCACGAGCCTCTTCACCACCGGAGTGGACCCCGGCTGGGTGAACGACCTGCTGCCCTTCGCGATCGCGAGCACCTGCCAGCGGGTGGAGCAGGTGCGCTGCTCGGAGATCGCCGACTACGCGACCTACGACGGCGGTCCGGTCATGTTCGACTTCATGGGCTTCGGACGACCCGTCGGGGACCTGCCGAAGATCCTGCGCCCGGGGATGCTGGCCGCGTCGTGGGGCGTCAGCCTCCGGATGCTGGCCCGGGGGTTCGGCTTCGAGCTCGACGAGATCACCGAGTGGTTCGAGCAGGAGCCGGCGCCGGAGGCGTTCGACGTGGCCGCCGGGCACATCCCCGCCGGCGGGATGGCGGCCGTCCGGTTCCAGATCAGCGGCGTCGCCGGCGGCAGGGAGGTCCTCGTCATCGACCACACGACCCGGCTGCGCGGCGACCTGCGGCCGGACTGGCCGCAGCCGGCGCAGGACGGCGGCTCCTACCGGGTCGAGATCGTCGGGGAGCCCTCCTACCGCGTCGACGTCTGCCCGACCAGCGCCAGGGGGGACCACAACTACGCCGCGATCGCCGCGGGCGCCGGGCGGATCGTCAACGCGATCCCCGACGTCGTCGCGGCGCCGCCGGGGCTGCGGACGCCGCTCGACCTGCCTTTCACCACCGCCCGCGGCGTCTTCGCCGCGGCGCTGACCGACCGGGGCACCGGCAGATAGGGACGGCGACCATGGGACGTGTGGACGGGAAGACCGCTCTGATCAGCGGCGGGGCCCGCGGCATCGGCGCGGCGAGCGCCCGGGCCCTGGCCGCCGAGGGCGCCAGGGTCGTCATCGGCGACGTCCTCGACGACGAGGGCAGGGCGGTCGCGGACGAGCTGGGCGACGCGGGACGCTACGTGCACCTCGACGTGACCAGCGAGGACGACTGGGCGGCGGCCGTCGCGACCACCGTCGCCGAGTTCGGCGCGCTGAACGTGCTGTTCAACAACGCGGGGATCGCCAACGGCGCGGCCGTCAACCGGTTCAGGCCGGAGAAGTGGCGGCAGATCATCGACGTCAACCTCACCGGCCCGTTCCTCGGCATCCGCGCGGCCGCCGACGCGCTGATCGCCGCCGGAGGCGGGTCGATCATCAACAACTCCTCCATCGAGGGCCTGCGCGGCACCTCCTGGGCGCACGGCTACGTGGCCTCGAAGTGGGGGCTGCGGGGCCTGACCAAGTCGGTCGCCGTGGAGCTCGCCCCGCACGGCGTCCGGGTCAACTCGCTGCACCCCGGCCTGATCCGGACGCCGCTCACCGAAGGCATCCCGGACGACATGGTCCCGATCCCCCTCGGACGCCCCGGCCTGCCGGAGGACGTCGCCTCCTTCGTCGTCTTCCTCGCCAGCGACGAGTCGTCCTTCGCCACCGGAGCCGAGTTCGTCATCGACGGAGGGACCGTGCAGCAGATCCCCCACAAGGGCTGACCGCGGCCGGTCCGGCCGTGGTAAGGAGACTGCCGTGCGAAACTCCGCGAAGGACCACGGGACGGGCCCCACCGACTACGACGCCGAACTGCGGCTGCACGACCGGATCCTGCGCCGGGCGGCCGCCGTCCGGCACGACGACCACGTCCTCGACATCGGATGCGGTTCCGGGCACACGACCCGGCAGGCCGCGCGCGCGGCCCGGGCGGGCAGCGCGTTCGGGGTCGACGTCTCCGCGCCCGCCATCGAGCGCGCCCGCGAGCTGGCGCGGGCCGAGGGCGTCGGCAACGTCTCCTTCGAGCGCGCCGACGCGCAGGCCCACCCCTTCCCGCCCGAGCGCTTCGACCTGGCGATCAGCAGGTTCGGGACGATGTTCTTCGACGACCCGGTCGCGGCGTTCGCCAACGTCGGGCGGGGGCTGCGGCCGGCCGGGCGCCTGGTGATGATGGTGTGGCAGCCCGCCGAACGCAACGAATGGGAGGTCGCCATCCGCCAGGCCCTCGCCGGGGCCGGGCAAGCGGAGGCCGCCGCTCCCTCCGGACCGGACGCGTTCTCTCTCGGCGACCCGGAGACCGCCGAGCGGATTCTCAGCGCTGCGGGCTTCGCCGACATCGCCTTCACCGACGTCCACGAACCCGTCTACTACGGGCCGGACGTGGACGCCGCCCTCGGCTGGGTCCGCGGTTTCACCTCCACGAGCGAGGCGCTCCGGCGGCTGGGCCCCGACGCCTCGGCGCGTGCGGTCGCCCAGCTGCGCGAGACGCTCTCAGCTCACCTCGACGGCGACGGTGTCCGGTTCGATTCGCGCGCCTGGATCATCACCGCGCACCGGCCCTGAACGGACGGCCGGCCGGGGCCGGCGACGCCCGCCCGGATGCGGGTGCCGCCGACCCGGAGGTTTTCGTCCGGAGCATTGACATTAATCGGGTGCATCGTTCATGCTTCCCGGCATGGAGAAGCGGGCTGACGCGCTGCAACGGCTCCGGCAGGCCCATGAGGGCGCCGTTCTGGCGGCGCTGCGCGGCGAGGGGCCGATGAGCCGGACGCGGCTCACCGAGCGCACCGGCCTGTCCCGCACGACGCTGTTCGCCATCATCTCCGAGCTCATGGAGCGCGGCGCGGTGATCGAGTCGGGGGCCGAGGACGACGGCCGGCCCCGCGGCCGGGGGCGGCCGGCGACCCGCGTCTCCCTCAACCCCGACGCCGGGCTGCTGATCGGCGTGGATCTCGGCCGGCGGCGGATCCGGGTCGCGATCGCCAACATCGCCCGGCAGGTCGTCGCCACCGCGGTGGACGACTCGGCGCCGGACGCGGACGAGGGCGAGCAGGCCGACCTCGCCATCGCGCTGGTCCGCAAGGTCTGCGACGACCGCGGCATCGGGCTGCGCGCGCTGGAGGCCATCGGGATCGGCCTGGTCGGGGCGATGGACGGCCCCGCCCGCCGGCGGCGGGCCGCCGAACGGCTGGAGGCCGCCTTCGGCACCCGCGTCGAGGTGGACAACAACGCTCGCCTCGCCGCACTGGCCGAGCAGACGTGGGGCGCCGCGCGCTCGGCCGACGACGTGGTCTATGTGCGGTGGGCGTTCGGCGTCGGGGGCGGCTTCATCTCCGGCGGGCGCCTGCTGCGCGGGGGGCACGGGGCGTCCGGCGAGGTCGGCCACGTCTCGGTCGATCCTGCGGGACCGCGGTGCCACTGCGGCGGACGCGGCTGCCTGGAGGGGCGGATCGGCGTGCCGGCGCTGCTGGAGGCCGCCGCGTCGCGGGGCGTCCGGCTGACGGGCACCGACGACCTGCTGGAGGCCGCGCGGTCCCGGACGCCCGCGGTGACCGCGGTGGTCGTCGAGGCGGCCCGCACGCTGGGGACGGTCCTGGCGGGCACCGTGGCCCAGCTCGACCCCCGGCGCGTCGTCGTCGGCGGGGACCTCGCCACGCTCGGCGGCCTGGTGCTCGATCCGATCAGGTCGGCGATCGGCGAGCTCGCCCTGCCGGGCAAGCCGCGCGCGCTCGACGTCGTCCCGGCCGACCTCGGGCCCGCCGCTTCGGCGATGGGCGCGATCGCCCTGGTCCTCAAGGAGCAGGACCCCCTCCCGCCCGGCCCGCTGCCCGCGGACCCGTAGACCCGGCCCGACCTGCGCTCCCGCAACAAAGCGCCTATTTCTGTCAACCCTCAGGAATTAATGAACGGAGTCCCGTGCCCCCTCGCAACGTCCTGATCCTCATGACCGACCAGCACCGGGTCGACACGCTGGGCTGCTACGGCAACCCGGTCGTGCGCACCCCCGCGCTGGACGGGCTGGCGGCCGAGGGCACCAGGTTCGACCGGTTCTACACGCCGACCGCGATCTGCACCCCCGCCCGCGCCTCCCTGTTCACCGGCACCCATCCGTTCCGCCACGGCCTGCTCGTCAATCCCGAGCGCAACGGCGGCGCCAAGGACGAGGTGGACGACGACTTCCCCACCCTCGTCCGGCCGCTGCTGGGCGCGGGCTACAACGTGGGCCACGTCGGCAAGTGGCACATCGGCCGCGAGCGCGGCCCCGAGTACTACGGCATGGACGGCGAGCACCTGCCCGGGGCGCTGAACCCGTTCCACCACCCGTCCTACCAGGCCTGGCTCAAGGACAACGGGCACCCGCCGTTCAAGGTGCGCGACCCGGTCTTCGGCAAGGCCCCCAACGACTCCGGGCGCGGCCACCTGATCGCCGGGCGGCTGGAGCAGCCCGCCGAGGCGACCGTCGAGCGGTTCCTCGCCGACCGGACGATCGAGCTGATCGACCGGTACGCCGACGACGGGCGGCCGTTCGCGCTGACGTGCAGCTGGTACGGCCCCCACCTGCCCTACCTGCTCCCGGACGCCTACTACGACCTGTACGACCCGGCGGACGTGCCGCTGCCCGCGTCCATGGCCGAGACGTTCGCCGGCAAGCCCGACGTCCAGCGCCGCTACGCCGAGTACTGGTCGGCCGACCACTTCGACGCCGACGCCTGGCGCAAGCTGATCGCCGTCTACTGGGGCTACGTCACGATGATCGACGAGCAGGCCGGGCGGATCCTCGACCGGCTCCGCGAGCGCGGCCTGTGGGACGACACGGCGGTCGTGTTCACCGCCGACCACGGCGAGTTCACCGGCGCGCACCGGCTCAACGACAAGGGCCCGGCGATGTACGAGGACATCTACCGCATCCCCGGGATCATCCGGGTGCCGGGCGCGCCCGTCCGCGCGGTCGACGAGTTCGCCACGCTGATCGACCTGCACCCGACGATCCTGGACCTGGCCGGGCTGCCGCCAGGCGACCCCTGCGACGGCCGGAGCCTGCTGCCGCTCATCCGCGGGGAGGACGACCCGCGCCCCGAGGTGGTCGCCGAGTTCCACGGCCACCACTTCCCCTACTCGCAGCGGATGATCCGCGACCGCCGCCACAAGCTCGTGTTCAACCCCGAGAGCGTCCACGAGCTGTACGACCTGGAGGACGACCCCCACGAGCTGCGGAACGTGTACTCGGCGCCCGCCTACGCGGACGTGCGGCGGGACATGACCGGCCGGCTCTACAGGGAACTGCTGCGCCGGGGCGACCCCGCCTACACCTGGATGAGCTACATGGCCGACATCGGCGCCGGCCGGGCGCCCGACGTCGACGGCGTCGCGGACGAGGTCGCGTGATGGCCGCCGCCGGCCGGGGCCGGGGGCGCCTGCGCTCCGCCTCGCTGACCCTCGCCTCGGCCGCGCTGGGCCTCGCGGTCTGGGTCGGGCTGTCCAGGAGCGGGATCGACGGGTTCCCCGGCCCGCTCCCGGTGGCGCGCCGCGCCGGGGAGCTGGTCGGGGACGGCACGCTGTTCGACGACCTGCTCGCCAGCCTGCGCCGGGTGCTGCTCGGCTTCGTCCTCGGCGTCGTGCTCGCGGTCCCGGTCGGGTTCGCGATGGGCTGGTACCCGGTGGTGCGCGGGCTGTTCGAGCCGTGGCTCCAGTTCTTCCGCATGATCCCGCCGCTGGCGATCATCCCGCTGGCGGTGGTGCTGATGGGCATCGACGAGACCCCGAAGGTCTTCGTGATCTTCCTGGCCGCGTTCCTGTCCTGCGTCGTGTCGACCTACCAGGGCGTGGTCTCGGTCGACCGGACGCTGATCAACGCGGCGCGGGTGCTCGGCGCCGGCGACCGGACCCTGTTCACCGACGTGGTGGTGCCGGCCTCGACCCCGTTCATCCTGGTCGGCATGCGGATCGGGCTCGGGGCGTCCTGGGCCACGGTCGTGGCGGCCGAGCTGATCGCCTCGCAGGGCGGGCTCGGCTACCGGATGCAGCAGGCGCAGCTCTACTACGAGCTCCCGACCATCTTCGTGTCGCTGATCGTGATCGGGCTCACCGGGCTCGCGATGGACCGCCTGCTGCTGCTCGCCGAGCGGCGGCTCACCGGATGGCAGGAGCGCCGATGACCAAGATCTCTTTCCGGGACGTCACCCACCGGTTCGCCTCGTTCACCGCCCTGGACCGCGTCTCGCTGGACATCGCCGACGGCGAGTTCGTCACCGTCGTCGGGCCGTCCGGCTGCGGCAAGAGCACCCTGCTGAACCTCGCCGCCGGGCTGCTCGCACCGGACGCCGGGACCGTCGAGGTGGACGGCGCCCGGGTCGCGGGCCCCGGCCCCGAGCGCGGCGTCATCTTCCAGCAGTACGCGCTGTTCCCCTGGATGAGCGCGCGCAAGAACGTCGAGTTCGGGCTGAAAATCGCCGGAGTGTCGAAGAAGGAGCGCCGCGCGACCGCCGAGCACTACCTCGACCTGGTCGGCCTGGCCGACTTCGCCGACGCGCTCCCGAAGACCCTGTCCGGCGGGATGAAGCAGCGGTGCGCCATCGCCCGCGCCTACGCCGTCGACCCGTCGGTGCTGCTGATGGACGAGCCGTTCGGCGCGCTGGACGCGCTGACCCGCGTCCAGCTCCAGGACGGGCTCCTCGACACCTGGACCCGCGAGCGCCGCACCGTCATGTTCATCACCCACGACGTGGACGAGGCCGTGTACCTGGCCGGGCGGGTGGTCGTCATGGCCGCGCGCCCCGGCCGGATCCACAAGGTCGTCGACGTCGGGCTGCCCTATCCCCGCACCGAGGAGATCCGCCTGTCGCCGGAGTTCGACGAGCTCCGCCGCGAGGTCTGGACGGCCGTCTACCACCAGCCCCCCGCCCCGACCCCCGAAGGGACAGCACCATGAGATCTCTGCGCCTGCTGGCCGCGTCGCTCCTCCTGCTGCCGCCGGCCGCCTGCGGCGGCGAGCACGACGGCGGGACGACCGTGAAGTTCGGCTACATCGCCGACTTCTCGGGCGCGGCCACCCTCGCCGCGGCCGACAAGCTCGGCCTGTGGGAGAAGGCCGGGCTCAAGCCCCGGCTGAAGGTCTTCACCAACGGCCCGCTCCAGATCCAGGCGCTCGGCGCCGGTGACCTCGACTACGGCTACATCGGGCCGGGCGCCACCTGGATGCCCGCGTCCGGCAAGGCCAAGATCATCGCGGTGAACATGCTCGGCCAGGCCGACCGGATCATCGCCACCCCGGAGTCGGGGATCACGAGCGTCGCCGGGCTCCGGGGCAAGAAGGTCGCCGTGCCCGAGGGGACGTCGGGCGACATGCTCCTCCAGCTCGCGCTGAAGAAGGCGGGGATGACCCCGAAGGACGTGAAGCGCGTGCCGATGGACCCGAGCACGGTGGTCACCGCCTTCTCCTCCGGCAAGGTGGACGCCGCCGCGATCTGGTACCCGCTCATCGACACCATCAAGAAGCGCACTCCCGGGCTGGTCGAGCTGTCCAAGAACGCCGACTTCTTCCCGGCGATGTCGTTCCCGAGCTCCTTCGTCGCCCGCAACCAGGTCGTGAAGGACGATCCGGCGACCGTCCGCAAGGTCATCAAGGTGCTCCAGCAGGCCAACGACTGGGTGGACGGCCACACGGCCGAGGCCGAGACGACGGCGGCCGCGTTCGTCAAGGTGCCGCCCGCGCAGTTCAAGGGCGCGTCCGCCGTCACCAGGACCTTCAGCTCGGCGGAGCTGACCCGGCTGACCGGGGACGGGACGGTGAACGGCTGGTACAAGGGCCTGTCCGACATCTTCGTCGCGATGGGCAAGCTGCCCTCCTCCCCCGACCCGGCCGCCTACTACACCGCGAGCCTCTACACGAACGCCGGCAGCAAGTAACCCCCGGACCCGGCCGGCGTCCGGCCGGCCGGGCCGCCCCTGAGGAGGCACACCCCCATGCCCCGTCAACGCGTCCCCCTGTCCCGCCGCCGCACGGTCGCCGCCTCGCTCGCGGCCGTCCTCACCGCCGCCCTGTCCCCGCTCGCCGCCGCGCCCGCGCGGGCCGGCGCGGCCGGGGACCGTCCCGCCGCCGGCCCGCTCGGGCTGGTGCCGAAGCCGGTGTCCGTCGAAGCGAGCGACGGCCCCGGCTACCGGCTCGATCCGGCGACCTCCATCGCGGCGGTCGGCGGCGGGGCCGCGGCGCCCGCCGCCTACCTGGCGAAGGTGCTGCGGCCGTCCACCGGTTACCGGCTGCCGGTCGTGCCCGCGAGGTCCGGCCGGAACCCGATCGTCGTCAAGGTCGGCCCCGGGCTCGGCCCCGCGGGCCGCCCGGAGGGCTACGACCTCACCGCGAACCCGGCGCAGGTCGTCATCGAGGCGTCCACCGCCAACGGAGCCCTCAACGGCGTGCAGACCCTCCGGCAGCTCTTCCCCCAGTGGGTCGAGTCGCCCGCGAAGGCCCGCGCCGCCTGGACGGTGCCGCACGTCGAGATCACCGACTATCCGCGGTTCGCGCACCGCGGCATGATGCTCGACGTCGCCCGCAGCTTCTACCCGGTGGACGAGGTCAGGAAGTACATCGACGCCGCCGCGCAGTTCAAGATCAACCGCCTGCACCTGCACCTGAGCGACGACCAGGGCTGGCGGATCGCGATGGACGCCCCCGCGGTGAACCCCTCCGGGATCGACTACGGCAGGCTGACCTCGGTTTCGGGTTCGACCGCGATGACCCGCAACTCCAGCGGCCAGCAGATGGGCACCGAACCCGGCGTCACCGGCTTCTACACCAAGGCCGACTACGCCGAGATCGTCCGGTACGCGGGGGCGAGCGGGATGACCGTCGTCCCGGAGATCGACATGCCGGGCCACACCAACGCCGCCCTGCACGCGATCCCGCAGCTCAACAGCGCCGGATCCAAGCCGGCCCTGAAGCCGGGAGAGACGACCGTCCCCGCCAACGGCACCCCCGACGTCGGGTACTCGTCGTTCGACGCCGCCAACCCGGTCACCTACGAGTTCACCAAGCAGGTCCTCACCCAGCTCGCGGCCATGACGCCCGGCCCGTACCTGCACATCGGCGGGGACGAGTCGCACAGCACGAGCGGCGCCGACTACCGGGCGATGGTCGACGCCTTCACCGGCCAGGTCGACGGGCTGGGCAAGACGGTCGTCGGCTGGAACGAGACCGCCCGGACCGCGCTCCCGCGAGGCAACGCGGTCGTCCAGTACTGGGCGGGCGACAAGGCCGCCGTGGCCGGCGCCGTCACGGGCAGGGGCGCCAAACTGATCCTCTCCCCTGCCTCCAACACCTACGTCCCGCAGAAGCAGGACTCCCGGCAGCCCCTGGGCGGCACGTGGGCCTGCGGCGGACCGTGCGGCCTGGACCGGCACTACGGCTGGGACCCCGGAACCTTCATCCCCGGCACGTCCGAGAGCGACGTCCTCGGAGTGGAGTCGGCCCTGTGGGGCGAGTTCATCCGGCGCCTCCCGCAGGCGCAGTACTACAGCTACCCGCGCCTGGTCGCCACCGCCGAGGTCGGCTGGACGCCGCAGTCCCAGCGTGACTACACCGACTTCACCGGACGCCTCGCCATGGTCGGCGGACGCCTGACGCTCCAGGGCGTCAACTTCTTCCCGACCGCGGGCGTCCCCTGGCGGACGGCCGCCCTCGGCTCCGACAGGACCGTCCCGGCGGGCTCGCCCGCCGGTGCCGCCTGGACGGTCACCGCTCCCGCCGCCGGCGCCCTCACCGGCACAGTCACCTGGAGCGACGGCGTCCAGGAGGACGTCACGCTCACTACGTCCCGTGCGGCCAGCATTCCGGACATGCGCGGCAACGCCGCGTTCACCGCCGTCTCGAACCGGACGTTCTCAGCCCCCGGCACCTACACGGCCACCCTCACCCTCCGGCCGACCGGCCAGGCGCCCGTGGAAGCGCCGCTGACCCTGACCGTCTCCTGAACCGGGTGTGCGGGGGACGGACCCGTCCCCCGCACACCTCCATCGGAAGCCATGACCTCAGCCGACATGCCCGCCTGCTGCGCCGCCTCACGCCGGGCGGCACAGCTCTCTCAGCCCGCGCGGCTCTCCCAGCCCGCGCGGCTCCCCCGGCCCGCCGTGCCCCCTCGCGCCGCTCCGCGCCTCAACCGCATGATCGTGCTGCCCGGCGGCACCTTCCGCATGGGCAACGAGGACGTCCACGCCAACCCCCGGGACGGCGAAGGGCCGGTCCGCGACGTCCGCGTGGAGCCGTTCCGCATCGACCCGCACGCGGTCACCAACGCCGAGTTCTCCCAGTTCGTCAAGGAGACCGGGTACCGGACCGAGGCCGAGGGCTTCGGGTGGTCCTACGTCTTCCAGGGCCTTCTGCCCCCGGCCGAGGCGCGCACGGCTCCGTCACCGGCCGGGACGCCCTGGTGGCGCGGCATCGAGGGCGCCGCCTGGAACCGCCCCGAAGGCCCGGGCAGCCACGTCCGGCAGCGCCGGAAACACCCTGTCGTCCACGTCTCCTGGAACGACGCCGCCGCCTACGCCGCGTGGGCGGGCAAGCGCCTCCCCACCGAAGCCGAATGGGAGTACGCCGCGCGCGGCGGCCTCGATCAGGCCACCTACCCGTGGGGCGACGAGCTGCGCCCGCGCGGCCAGGACCGGTGCAACATCTGGCGCGGCCGGTTCCCCGACCAGCACGACGGGCGCCCCGGGACCGTCGCCGCCGACGCCTACCGTCCCAACGCCTACGGGCTCTACAACACCGTCGGCAACGTCTGGGAATGGTGCGCCGACGCCTTCACCCGGGACGGCGACACCCGCGCCATGCGTGGCGGCTCGTACCTCTGCCACGACTCCTACTGCAACCGCTACCGCGTCGCCGCCCGCACCTCCAACACACCCGACTCCACCACCGGCAACACCGGTTTCCGCTGCGCCGCCGACGCCTGAACGGCCCCGCGCGACCCGGGCCGTCCGGGCGCCGGCGACGCTCGGGCGTCAGTCCAGGGCCAGCAGCAACGCGGCGGACCAGCTGAAGTTGGTCGAGTTCAGCGGGGCGCCCGTCAGGGGGTTGTAGTTCTCCATGATCGGCGCGTCTCCGAGCAGGCCGGACGCCGAGCCGCGCAGGCGGTCGGCGAGGGCGGACGCGTCGGCGCGGTAGCCGTACCTCCGCAGGCCCTCCAGGGAGAAGTACGCCTGGTCGAGCCAGACGGGGCCGCGCCAGTACTTCTCCGGGGCGAAGTACGGCGAGCTCTTCGCCACCGTCGCGAACGGCATCGGGGTGGCGAACTCCTCCGGGTCGGTCAGCCTGCCGCGGACGGCGGCCGCCTGAGGCCCGGTCGCCACGCCCGCCCAGAGCGGGATCGCCCCCTCGATGCCGCGGCCCCGGTCGGTGAGGCGCCGCCCCGTCGCGAGGTCGGTGTCGTAGAAGTAGCCGGTCGCCGGGTCGTACATCGCCGTGCGGATCGCGGCGGTGAGCGTCCGAGCCTGGGCGGTCAGGCGGCGGGACGCCGCCCGGTCGCCGAGGCGCTCCGCGATCGCCGCGAGGTAGCCCTTCTCGGCGGCGAGGTAGGAGTTGAGGTCGACGGACTCCTGGTTCAGCGAGTAGCCCACGACCCGTCCGGCGGCGTCCCGGTTCTCGACGGCGGTGGTGCCGAGCGCGGCGTCGAAGCGCGGGGCGTTGTCCATGCCGCTCTCCCAGGCGGCGGCCTGCCGCCGGGCCTCCGGGGTGTCGTTGGCCGGGTCGACGGTCGCGCCGTACTCGGCGAGGCCGTCGTGGTCGTGGTCCCGGGTGCGGTACCACCAGTCGTGGTAGGCGACCAGCTTCGGGTACATCTCGCGCAGGAACCGGACGTCGCCGCTGCGCCGGTAGGTCTCCCAGACCGCCCAGGCGGCCAGCGGCGGCTTGGTGTTGCGCTCGTTCCAGTTGCCGCCGCCGCGGGCGGGGTCGTTGTAGAAGAGGCAGTCGGGGATCATCCCGGCGTCCTGCGGCCGGTCACGCGAACCCGCGGTGATCTGGTGGTCGAACATCGACCTGATCTGCGACTGGGCGAGCGCCGGGTCGAAGCCCGCCACGCCGACCGCCTGCTTCCAGGTGTCCCAGGCCCAGAAGCCGCCGGTGAACCACTTGTAGGAGATGGACGGCGTGATGCCGCCGTGGTCGAGCCTCCCGGCCGGGCCGCGCCAGTTCGTGACGAGGGTTTCGAGCGCCTTGACCGCGAGCCGCCGCCGTCCCGCGGGCACGTCGGCGGTGACGGCGGCGACGTACCGGCGCCAGCGGGCGTCGGTGTCGCCGATCGCCTTGCCGGGGCGGCGCAGCAGGTCGCGGACGGCCGCGGCCTCCCGCTCGCGTTCGGCGGCGGTGAAGGTGTAGGTCTCGGTCCAGGTCAGCGCGGACGAGCCGCGCGGCGCGAGGGTCAGCGGGCGCGCCAGGTCGGTCCGGTAGGAGTCGCCGGCGACGGTGGTGCGGACGGGGTCGGCGTGGGTCACCTCGAACCGTTCGGTCCCGTCGGTGAGGTAGTCCCACTGCTCGCGGACGCGGGCGAAGCCGACCGCGACGCCGCGCGCCGTGGCGTGCAGGGACGGCGCGCTTCTCATCGGCTCGTCGTCCGGGCGCAGGAGCGAACCGCTCCAGCCGACCTCCACCGTCCGGGGGCCGTTTCCGGTGTTGGCGATGGAGGCGCGGACGAGCGCGCTGTGCCCGGAGGCGAAGCGCAGTTCGAGGGTGAGCCGCAGTCCCGGCAGGTCGTAGACCTGGCGCAGCATCCCGGGGAGGGCGGTGAGCCGGGGCGCGCCGGCGGCGCCGAGGTCGAGGTCCCGGCCGTCCGCGCGCAGCCGGATCCGGCTGAACGCCTTGCTCAGCCACCACGGGTACTCCTGGGCGATGTAGAGCGGCCCGGAGAACCCGCCGTACGCGTCCTTGTCCCCCGGCCGCGGCAGGGCGTAGGCGTGCCACGCGCCGCGGTCGCTGAAGACGTTGACCTCGTTGACCTCGGCGGGCAGGGCGTTGGCCGGGACGCCGTGCAGGTCGAGCACGTCGGCGTAGCCCTCCGGCCCCGTCCTCCGCTCGGCCGCGGAGGACGCCGGCACGGCGGTGACGAGGAGGGCGGAGCCGAGCGTCAGCCCGGCCAGGGCGTGGAGCGGTCGTCGCATGATCACCTTTCGGGGTGGGGGTGGGTCGTCCTGAGCACCGCCGCCCCGAGCGGGGGCAGCCGCAGCGTGTCCCGCACGGCGGCGCCGGACAGGAGGTCGACGCCGTCCGGGACGGGCACGTCCGTCTCGGCGTCGCGATGGTTGAGCAGGAAGAGGTAGGACGCGGCGGGCCCGTCGCGGCGGGTGGCCTCGACCCCGTCCGGGACGGCGTGCACCGGGCGGACGCCCGCGTCGGCGAACGCCTCGTCCAGCACGATCCCGATGCCGTCGCCCAGGTGGCAGCTCACGTACCAGGCCCGCCCGGCGCCGTGCGCGTTGCGGGTGACGGCCGGGCGGCCGGCGAGCGCCCCGGACCCGTACGCGGCCGCGGTCTCGGCCCCGGCGGTCTCCAGCCATTCGCTCCACAGCGTCGCCGGGACCGTGCGGTCGCCGAACGCCACCTCGACGGACGCGTCGTCCGGGACGGGCCAGAACTCGTCGACGACGACTCCGAGCACGTCCCGCAGCGGCGCCGGATAGCCGCCGAGATGCACGTGGTCGTGCTCGTCGACGATGCCGCTGAAGAAGCCGCAGACCAGCCGGCCGCCGTCCGCGACGTACGAGCCGAGCCAGGCGGCCGTCTCATCGCTCGCCATGTAGAGGTTGGGCAGCAGCACGAGCCGGTACGGCGCCAGGTCCGCGCCGCGGGGGACGAAGTCGACGGCCGCGTTGCGGGCGTGCGCCGCGCCGTACCAGGACAGCACGAGCTCCTGGAGCCGGAGCCGGGACGAGGGGTGGTCGTCGAGTTCCAGCGCCCACCAGGAGTCCCAGTCCAGGACGATCGCGACATCGGCCGTGGTGCGGGTGCCGGCGACCTCGGCGAGCCGGGCGAGCTCGCGCCCGATGCGCACGGTCCGGTCCCACTGCGGCGAGCCGGTGCCGCGATGCGGGAGGAGCGCGCTGTGGAACTTCTCCGCCCCCGCGCGCGACGCCCGCCACTGGAAGTGGAGCACGCCGTCCGCACCGCGCGCGACCGCCTGGAAGGACCACAGCCGTCCCAGCGCGGGTGGCTTCGGCACGTTGACCGGGCGCCAGCTCACCGCAGACGGCGCCTGCTCCATGAGCAGCCACGGCCGGCCGCCCTTCAGCGAGCGCATCAGGTCGAAGTTCATCGCGGCGTTGACGTGCGCCGCCGGGTCGGCCGGGTCGGGGTAGGCGTCGTCGGACACGACGTCCTCGTGCGCCGCCCACTTCCAGTAGTCCAGCGGCTTGAACATCGACATGAAGTTCGTCGTCACCGGGAGGCCCCCGCCGTCCTCGTCCAGGACGGCCTTCTCCGCCAGGTAGCAGCCGAGCAGGGCGTCGGAGCAGAACCGGCGCCAGTCGAGCGTCTGGGTCGGGTTCACCGGTCCGGGCGCGGTGCGCGGCGGCTCGATCTCCTCCCACCGGCCGTAGCGCTGCGACCAGAAGTCCGTCGCCCAGGCGCGGTTCAGCTCCGCGACGTCGCCGTACCTCTCCCGCAGCCAGGACCGGAAGTCCGCCGCCGACGCGGCGCAGAAGCACTCGGTCACGTGGTCGCCGTACTCGTTGTGGACGTGCCACAGCACGACCGCCGGATGGGCCCGGTAGCGCTGGGCGATCATGCGGGCCAGCCGCGTCGCCGATTCCCGGTAGACCGGGGAGGACGGGCAGTAGTGCTGGCGGGAACCGAACTCCAGCCGGACGCCGTCCGCCGTGACGGGCAGGATCTCCGGGTGGCGGCGCACCAGCCAGGCGGGCGGCGACGCGGTGGCGGTGGCGAGGTCGGCGGCGATCCCGTGCCCGGCGAGCAGGTCGAGCAGCCGGTCGAGCCACCCGAAGTCCCAGGAGTCCGGGCCCGGTTGCAGCCGCGCCCACGAGAACACGCCGACCGTCACCAGGTTGACCCCGGCCTCGTTCATCAGCCGGGCGTCCTCCGCCCAGACCTCCTCGGGCCACTGCTCGGGGTTGTAGTCCCCGCCGTAGAGCAGCCCCGGCACCCGAATCATCCCTTGACCGCCCCTCCCAACAGACCGGACACGAACTGCTTCTGGAACAGAAAGAAGATCAACATCAGGGGGAGCGTCGCCAGGAAGGAGCCGAGGATCAGCCCGGAGTAGTCGACGTGGCTCTGCCCGATGAGCGTGTACAGCGCGACCGGCGCGGTGTACTTGTCCTCGGTGTTCAGCATCAGCAGCGGCCACAGGAAGGCGTTCCACTGCGTCATGAAGGTGAAGATGACCAGCGCGCCGAACTGGGGCCGGACCACCGGGAGGACGACCCGGTAGAAGATGCGCAGGTCGCCCGCGCCGTCCATGCGGGCCGACTCGATCAGCTCGTCCGGGAAGGCGAGGAACGCCTGGCGCATGAGGAAGATGCCGAACGAGTTGGCCAGGAACGGCAGGATGACCGCCTGGTAGGTGTCGACCCATCCGAGGCTCGCCATCATCTGGAACAGCGGGACGAGCAGCACCTGGAACGGGATCATCATGGTCGCCAGGACGGCGCCGAGCAGCAGCCGCCGTCCCCGGAACCGGTACTTGGCCAGCGCGTACCCGCACATGGCGGAGATCAGCGAGCTGAGCACCGTGTAGACGACGGCGACGCCCGCGCTGTTGAGCATGACGCGGCCGAAGCCGATCGTGTGCTCCAGTTCCACCAGGTTGTGCAGGAACCGCCCGCCCGGGAGGAACGGCGGCGGGGACGCGAACAGCTCGGAGTCGTCGCGCGTGGAGGCGACCACCATCCAGTAGAACGGCGCCGCGCTGATCAGCGCGCCCGCCAGGAGCAGCAGCAGGGCGAGCGCGCGGCCCGCGCGGGGGCGGCCCCTTCCCTCGGCGGCCGGGATCACCGCGACCTCTCCTTCCCGAAGAAGCGGAACTGGGCGTAGGAGATCAGCCCGATGACCGCGACGACGACCCAGGACAGGGCGGCCGCGTAGCCGAAGTCGAGCTGCTCGAAGCCCACCTTGTAGAGGTAGAGGACGGGCGTGGTCGTGGCGTTGCCCGGTCCGCCGCCGGTCAGGACGTAGTTCTCGTCGAAGAGCTGGAGCGTTCCGATCGTCGAGGTCACCGAGCAGAACAGGATGACGGGACGCAGCTGCGGCATGACCACCCGGACGAACGTGGTGAGGGGCCCGGCGCCGTCGATGGCCGCCGCCTCGTACTGCTCCCGGGCGATCGACTGGAGCCCGGCCAGCAGGATGACCGCGTTGTAGCCCGTCCACCGCCAGGTGATCGAGCCGATCAGCGCCAGCCGCGCCCAGCCGGGGCCGTTCAGCCAGTCGACCGCGGGCAGGCCCACCGCGCCGAGCATCTGGTTCACCAGGCCGCCGTCGGTCTTGAGCAGGACGCGGAACACCACCGAGTAGGCGACCAGCATCGTGACGGCGGGCAGGAAGTAGGCGATGCGGAAGCCCGAGCGCAGCCGCAGCCAGGACTGGTTCAGCCCGAACGCCAGCAGCAGCGCCAGCCCGATCATGACCGGGACCTGGACGGCGAGGATCAGCCCGGTGTTGCGCAGCGCGGCCCAGAACACGGGGTCCGCCGCCATCCGGCGGTACTGGGCCAGCCCGACCCAGGTCGTCACGCCGTCGCGGTCGGCGGTGAAGCTCTGGTAGAGGCCGGCCAGCAGCGGATAGGCGAAGAAGAGCGCCAGCAGCGCCGCCGCCGGGCCCGCGAACGTCCACGGCGTGGTCCGGCGGCGCCAGCGCTCCCGCCACCGGGGCGGCGCGTCCGGCCGGGCCGCGCGGGCGGGTCCGCTCTGCGCGGGTTTCCGTTTCGTCACGTCGACGACCACGGCGTCACTCGGCGATCGACCGGCCGGTCGCGGCGGCGATCTGCTTGGCCGCCGAGTCCAGGGCCTTCGCCGGGTCGTCGCCGTGCAGCACGATGCCGGAGACGGTGCGGTTGACGACGTCCCTCGCCTTCGGTCCGTCCTTGGAGATCTCGATCGGGGGCACCTTGTCCGCGAGGTCGGCGAAGGTCGCGAAGACGGGCCGGCCGCCGTAGTAGGGCTGCGGCGCGGTCACGAACGGGTCCTTGAGCGCGGGCAGGTAGGCGGGGAACAGGCCCTCGTTCTTCAGCATGGACACCTGGTTGGCGCCGTCCGCGAGGGCGAACTCGATGAACGCCCACGCCGCCCGCGCGTTCGCGCTGTGGCCGCTGACGGCGAGGGTGGACCCTCCGTCGTTGGACGTCCGCACCCCGCCCTGGTCGAACGCCGGGAGGGGGACGACGCCGAACTTCCCCTTGAGCTCGGGCATCTCGTCGGTGAGGGTCCCCGACCACCACACGGCGTACGGGGTGGTGGCGACCTTGCCCGCCTTGGTCGCCGAGACGAGGCCGTCCCAGCCCTTCTCGAAGGCGACGAGGTCCTTGTCGGCGAGCGTCTTGAGCAGCGCCGCGGCGCGGACGGCCCGCGGGTCCGAGACGGCGATCCTGCCGCCGCGCACGTAGCCCTGCCCCTGCTGCTGGAGCAGCATCGGGAACATGCTGTCCTCCTGCGGGTCCATGACGAGGAGCTTCTTGCCGGTCGCCGCCTTGATCCGCTCTCCGGCGCGGACGTAGTCGTCCCACGTGGCGATGCCCGCCGGGTCGACGCCGGCCTTCTCGAACATGTCGGCGCGGTAGTAGAGGGCGCAGGGCCCGCCGTCCCAGGGCAGGGCGAAGACCTTGCCGCGCTCGTCGGTGACGTCCTTCCAGGCGGCGCGGGCGAACTCGGCCCGGTGCGCGCCGGCGAGCGGGGTCAGGTCGTACAGCCCGCCGGGGAAGGCGCCGATGTAGCCGGGGAGCCGGGTGCCCTCGACGGTGAGGACGTCGGGCAGGCCCTTCCCCGCCTTCATCCCCACGGTGATCTTGTCGTAGGCGTTGTCGTAGCCGATGTCGACGACGTCGACGCTCGTCCCGGGATGGCGCTGCTCGAAGGCCGGGGCGAGCCGCTTGAGCGCCTTCGCCGCGACGTCCCACGACCAGACGGAGATCTTTCCTTCGATCTTGGCCTGGGCGCCCGCGCTGAGCGCCGGCCCCGCCTTCCCGGCGCCGCCTCCGGTGGCGCACCCGCTCGTTCCGAGCAGCGCCGAGACGGCTCCGGCGACTCCGGCGGTCAGGACGGTCCGGCGTCCGATGGCCGCCCGTCCGGGGTTGGTCGCCATCTTGCCTCCCCAAGGGATTCGGGATAATGCTGTATACAGCACACTGCATCCTGTGTTCTCGTCAAGAGGGTGAGGCAAGGAATGTGAAGGAGAGCGAGATGAACGCGCACCCCTACATCCCGAACTCGGTGCCCGAGGTGAAACGGGAGATGCTGGCGGCGATCGGCGCGCGGAGCGTCGAGGACTTCTACGCGGACGTGCCCGGCCGCATCCGGCTGGACCGGCCGCTGGACCTGCCCCCGCCGATGCGCTCCGAGGCCGAGCTGGTCCGGCACGTCGGCGGGCTGCTGGCGCGCAACACCAGCGCCCAGGAGGCGCTCAGCTTCCTCGGCGCCGGCTGCTACCACCACCACGTGCCCGCGGTCGTCGACGAGGTGGTCAACCGGAGCGAGTTCCTCACCGCCTACGCGGGCGAGCCGTACGAGGACCACGGCCGCTTCCAGGCGCTCTGGGAGTACCAGTCGCTGATGGGCGAACTGCTGGAGATGGACGTCGTGAGCGTGCCGGTGTACGACGGCTTCCAGGCCGCGTCCACCGCGCTGCGCATGGCGGGACGGATCACCGGCCGCCGCCGGCTGCTGCTGGTGACGGCCGTCGCCCCCGACAAGCTGTCGAAGATCGAGGACTATGTCCGTCCCGACCACGACGTGGTCCTCGTGCCGGTGGACCCCGCCACCGGCCTGGCCGACCCGGCCGCGGTGCGGGCGGAGCTGGCGGCGGGGGACGTCGCGGCGGTGTTCGCCGAGGCGCCCTCGGCGTCCGGGATCCTCGACCCCGCCCTCCCGTCGCTGGCCGAGATCGCGCACGAGGCCGGGGCCCAGTACGTCGTGGGCTGCAACCCGATCTCGCTGGGAGCGGTGACCCCGCCCGCCGCGTACGGCGCCGACATCGTCTGCGGCGACATCCAGCCGCTCGGCCTGCCCATGAGCTACGGCGGGATGAACGGCGGCTTCGTCGCGACGCGGGACGAGGAACTCTACGTGGGCGAGTTCCCCTCCCGGCTGTTCGGCCTCGCGCCCACCAGCGTCGAGGGCGAGTACGGCTTCGGCGACGTCGCCTACGAGCGCACCTCCTTCGCCCTCCGCGAGGAGGGCAAGGAGTGGGTGGGCACGGCCGCCGCGCTGAACGGCATCGCCGCCGGGGTCTACCTGGCCCTGATGGGACCGCAGGGCATGCGCGAGGTCGCCGAGACGATCCTGGCGAACACCCGGTACGCGCTGGACCGGCTGGCCGGGGTGCCCGGCGTGGAGACCCCCTACGCGGACGCCCCCCACTTCGCCGACTTCACGCTCCGCTTCACCGGCTCGCGGACCGCCGCCGAGATCGGCGAGGCGCTGCTGGAGCACGGGATCTTCGGCGGCAGGGTCCTGTCCGGGACCGACGCCCTGTACTGCGTCACCGAGATCCACACCAAGGACGACATCGACCGGCTGGCCGAGACCCTCCAGGAGATCGCCAAGTGAAGACGGGCCCGACCCCCTCCCCCCTCTCCCCCGCCGACGCGAAGATCGGCCCGAAGCCCCCGCTGCGCCGGTTCCACCAGGCCCGGTGGGACGAGCCGCTGCTGTTCGAGCTGGGCTCCCCCGGCGAGCGCGGCGTGCTGCCCCCGCTCCCGGAGGCGCCCGCGGACGTCGTCCTCCCGGACGGGCTGCGCCGCGCCGCGCCGCCCGCGCTTCCGGAGCTGTCGCAGCCGCAGGTGCTGCGGCACTACCTGCGGCTGTCCCAGGAGAACCTCGGCGCCGACTTCAACGTCGACGTCGGCCAGGGCACCTGCACCATGAAGTACAGCCCCAAGGTCAACGACCGGTTCGTCCGCGACCCGAAGGTGGCCGGGCTGCACCCGCTGCAGGACGAGCGGACGGTGCAGGGCGTGCTGGAGATCATGTACCGGCTGGAGGGGCTGCTGCGGGAGGTCTCCGGCATGGACCGGTTCACCCTCCAGCCGGGCGCCGGCTCCGCCGCGATCTACACCAACGTCGCGATGATCCGCGCCTACTTCGCGGCGCGCGGGGAGGCCGAGACCCGCGACGAGGTCATCACCACGATCTTCTCGCACCCGTCCAACGCGGCGTGCGCGAAGACGGCCGGGTTCAAGGTCATCACCCTGTACCCGGACGCCGACGGCTACCCCGACATCGAGGCGCTCAGGCAGGCCGTCGGTCCCCGCACCGCGGCCCTGCTCATCACCAACCCCGAGGACACCGGGCTGTTCAACCCGCGGATCGAGGAGTTCGTCCGGATCGTGCACGAGGCCGGCGGCCTGTGCGCCTACGACCAGGCGAACGCCAACGGCATCCTCGGCATCACCCGCGCCCGCGACACCGGGTTCGACCTGTGCCACTTCAACCTGCACAAGACGTTCTCCACGCCGCACGCCTGCGGCGGGCCCGCCGCGGGCGCCTGCGGCGTGACCGCGGAGCTCGCCCCCTACCTGCCGACGCCGACGGTCGAGTTCGACGGCACCCGCTACCGCCTGGACGACGACCGGCCCGAGTCGATCGGGAAGATCCGTCCGTTCTACGGCGTCGTGCCGAACCTGGTGCGCGCCTACGCCTGGATCATGTCACTGGGCGGCGCGGGGCTGCGCGAGGCCGCGGAGGTGGCCGTCCTCAACAACAACTACCTGATGGCGAAGGTGCTCCAGATCCGCGGGGCGTCGGTGCCGTACGCGCCGGGACGGCCCCGGGTCGAGCAGGTCCGCTACAGCTGGGAGCGGCTCGCCGAGGAGACCGGCGTGCACAGCGAGGACATCGGCATCCGCGCGGCCGACTTCGGCACCCACTACTGGACGAGCCACCACCCCTACGTCGTCCCCGAGCCGATGACGCTGGAGCCGACCGAGTCCTACTCCAGGGCCGAGCTGGACGAGTACGCCGCCATCCTCGCCGAGGTGGCCCGCGAGGCCTACGACGACCCGGAGACCGTCCGGACCGCGCCGCACCGCTCCACCGTGCACCGCGCCCGCCAGGACGTCCTGGACGACCCGGCCACCTGGGCCGTCACCTGGCGCGCGTACCGCCGGAAGATCCTCGGGGAATGAGGCCGCGATGAGGATCGGGCTGGTGGTGAACCCCGTCGCCGGGCTCGGCGGCCGGGTCGGGCTCAAGGGCAGCGACGGCGCCGGCGTCCAGGAGAGGGCACGGGCGCTGGGCGCGACGCCGCGCGCGCCGGAGCGCGCCGCGACCGCGCTGGCGGAACTGCGCTCCCGGCTCGGCGTCCCGTTCGCGGTGGCGACCGCGGGCGGGTCCATGGGCGAGGGCGCCGTCCTGCGCGCCGGGCTGGTCCCCGACGTCCGGTACCGGCCCGGCGAGCCCACCACGGCGGCCGACACCGTGCGCGCCGCGACCGCGCTCGCGCCGCACGTCGACCTGCTGCTGTTCGCCGGCGGCGACGGGACGGCACGCGACGTGCTGGACGCGGTCGGGTCCTCGGTCCCCGTGCTCGGCGTGCCCACCGGCGTGAAGATGCACTCGGCGGTGTTCGGGGCCACGCCCCGCGCCGCCGGGGAGGCGGCCGCCCTGATGGCCGCCGGCGGCGTGCGGATCCGGGACGCCGAGGTGATGGACCTGGACGAGGACGCCGTCCGGGACGGCCGCGTCTCCGCCCGCCTGTACGGCCACGTGCGGGTGCCCGACATCCCGGTGCGCGTGCAGCAGCGGAAGGTGGGCGGCACGGTCGCGGATCCGTCGTCGGTCGCCGGCATCGCCGCCGGGCTCGCGGAGCGCGCCGGGCCGTCCGGCCTGCTGGTGCTCGGGCCCGGCACGACGATGCGCGCCGTCGCGGCCGCCCTCGGCGCCGACGTCCCCCTCATGGGCGTCAACGTGCTGGCGGGCGACGGGACGGTCGTCGCGGCGGACGCCGCCGCCGCCGAACTGGAGGCGCTGGCGGGCGCGACGCCCGCGTGGATAGCCGTGACTCCGATCGGCGGGCAGGGTTTCCTGTTCGGCAGGGGCAACCAGCAGATCTCCCCCGCCGTGCTGCGCGCCGCCGGCCGCGACCGGCTCGCCGCGGCGGCGACCGAGGCCAAGCTCGCCTCGCTCGGCGGCCGCCCGCTGCTGGTCGACACCGGCGACGAGGACCTCGACGCCTCCCTGCGCGGCCACCTGCCCGTGCTGACCGGGCACGGCCGGTTCGCCATGTACCCCGTCCGATGAAAGGGAGACCGAACGTGAACTCACTCGAAGGCAAGACCGCCGTGGTCACCGGGGCCGCGGGCGGCATCGGGCGGGCCTCCGCCGAGCTGATGGCGGAGCTCGGCGCCGCGGTCGTCCTGGCCGACGTCGACGAGGCCGGGGCGGAGGCCGCGAAGGCGATCGGGGCCGCGGGCGGCCGGGCCGCCTTCGTGCGCGGGGACGTCTCCTCCGCGGCCGACTGCGCGCGGATCGTCGCCGCCGCGCGGGACGCCTTCGGCGGGGTGGACGTCCTGTTCAACAACGCCGGCGTCATCCGCCGCTCCACCGTCCTGGAGATCGCCGAGGACGACTGGGACCTGGTGATGGCCGTCAACGTCAAATCGATCCTGTTGATGAGCCGGGCGGCGATACCGTTGATGGCCGCCGCCGGGGGCGGCAGTATCATCAACACCGGCTCGGGCTGGGGCATCCAGGGCGGCGCGCGGGCCGTGTCCTACTGCGCTTCGAAGGGCGCCGTGGTGAACATGACCCGGGCCATGGCGATCGACCACGGGCCGCAGAACATCCGGGTCAACTGCGTGTGCCCCGGCGACACCGACACCGGCATGCTCGCCGAGGAGGCCCGCCAGCTCGGCGAATCGGCGGAGGCGTTCTACGCCGACGCGGCGGACCGCCCCCTCGGCCGGATCGGCCGGCCCGCCGACATCGCGGCGATGGTGGCGTTCCTCGCCGGCGACGCGGCCGCGTTCGTCAGCGGGGCCGTCATCCCGGTCGACGGCGCCGGGACGGCCTGACCGCCGGTCACGGCCCGACCGTCCGATCCACCAGGAGAGGAAGACCACAGCATGCCGATCGACCGCCGCCCCCTGCGCGAACAGATCAAGGACGAGATCCTCGACCGGCTGGGCAAGGGGGAGTTCGACCCCGAACAGGCGATCAACGAGATGGTGCTGGCCGCGGACCTCGGCGTCAGCCGCACCCCGCTCCGCGAGGCGCTCATCGGGCTGGAGCGCGAGGGCATCATCGTCAGCGAGCGCGGCAAGGGGTTCCGGTTCGCCCCGATGAGCGCGAAGGAGTTCGACGACCTCACCACGATCGTCGCCGCGCTGGAGTCCCTGGCGCTGGAGTCGACCGACCCCGAGTTCCTGCGCGCGGTCGCCCCGCGCCTCCTGGAGGAGGCCCGCGCGTTCTCCGTCCCCGAGGCGGAGCACGCCGTGATAGAGCGCTACGACGACGCCTGGCACGATCTCCTGCTGTCCGGCTGCCCCAACGAGCGGCTGATGGACCTCATCACCTCGCTGAAGCTCACCATGCACCGCTACGAGCGCGTCGTGGTCGGCGACTGGGAGGTGCTGGAGCGCTCGGCCGAGGAGCACGAGCGGATCGCCGAACGCCTGGTCGACGCGGACGTCGAGGGGGCCGTCGAGGCCCTGAAGGCCAACTGGCAGAGCGGGAAGGCCCGGATCCTCTCGCGCCTCACGGAGCGATGATGCCGAACCTGCCCTCGCTCGGCCCGCGCAAGAGCGTGCGGGTCCAGATCGCGCACGCGCTGCGCGCGTCGATCGTCAGCGGTGGGATGCGCTCGGGCGTCGTGTACTCCGCGCCGGCCATCGCCGAGCGGTTCGGCGTGTCCCCGACCCCCGTCCGGGAGGCCATGATCGACCTGGCCCGGGAGGGGCTGGTCGAGGTCGTCCGCAACAAGGGCTTCCGGGTCCCCGAGCTGTCCGACGACGAGCTGGACGAGATCACCGACGTCCGCTCCTTGATCGAGATCCCCGCCGCCGTGCGGCTCGCGCGGGCCGGCATGGCCGCGCAGGTCCGCGCGCTGAAGCCGCTGGCCGAGGAGATCGTCACGGCGGCCGGGCGGCGGGACGTCGTCGCCTACATCGACGCCGACCACCGCTTCCACCTCGCGCTGCTCGGGCTCGGCGGCAACGCCCAGCTCGTCCGGCTGGTGAGCGAGCTGCGCTACAAGTCCCGCCTCTACGGGGTGCCGCGGCTGGCGGAGCGGGGCGAGCTCGAACCGTCCGCCCGCGAGCACGAGGACCTGATCGAGGCGGTGGCGAACGGCGACGCGCGGGGCGCCGAGGCGCTGATGCGCCACCACCTCCGGCACGTCCGGGGGATCTGGGCGGACCGGCCCGAGGGCCGGTGAGGCGGGGCGCCGCCCGGCACCGGACCGCCGGTCAGCACAGGTCCCACGACGGCGCGCGCGGGGCGGGGGCGCGGGCCGCGCCCTCCTCGCTCAGCCGGACCATCTGCTCGACGACCTCGACCGCGTCCGACGGCGGGTGCCGGACGACGCCCCGTCCCGGCAGCTCGAACAGCAGCGCCCCGTCCTTCACCCAGACCCACAGCCCCGCCCCGAAGTGCACCACCGTGGCCTCGGCACCGAGCGAGACGCGGGCCGGCAGCCCGCGCGCGGCGGCGAGCTCGCGCAGCCTTTCGGGCACCGGGCCCGGCGCCGGAGGGGGCAGGGCGGCCGCGGACGCCTCCGGCAGCGGGACCGTGAAGTAGACGGCCTTGCCCGACACCGGGTCCGGGCCGAGCCTGCGGCGGGTGGGATGGACGCCCCAGCAGCCCCCGGCCTCCTCGGTCAGCGCGTTCACCAGCATCAGCCCGCGGCCGCCGCAGGCGTCGGCGGCGGGCTCCCCGGCGGTCGGCGCGGCGGCGTCCGCCGGGCCGGCGGCGCCGGCGCCCCGCCAGGGCGCGGCGTCGAACACCTTGAGGGTGAGATGGGGAGAGGGGCGGCGGCTGAGATACGCCCACACCTCGGCGCGGTCCCGATCGCCGTGCACGACGGCGTTGGTGGCGAGCTCCGAGATGATCGTCTGCGCGTCGTCCGCGGGCATGCCGAGCTCCGCGAACACCGACCGGGCGAGGGAGCGCGCGAACGCCGCCGCCGCCGGCCCGGGCGGTAAGGACCAGGCCGGAAACGCGCCGTCGGCCAGTTTCGACCCCGCCATCTCCACCGTCTGCGGATTATCCGGCATGAGCGATCGCTTTCCACGAGAGTTGTCGGCGGCGCGTCCGGCCCCCAGGAGAGAAAAAGGGTGAGAAGGGCTCTCAACCTGGGGGCCGGCGAGACGGGATCTCCCTTCTTCCATACGCGCGATCACGGCCGGGAGACCGAGGGTGAGGTGCCGCCGGCGCCGTGATCGCCCACCTGTGTGGAGGAGTACCGGAATTATTGCGGTCGGTCCGAGTCGCGGGTCATCGGCTGATGCATAATTTCCAGCTATGGATCTCGACATCAGTCACCTTCGCATGGTGTGCGCGATGGCGGAGACAGGGAGCGTCACCCGGGCGGCGGCCCGGATGGGAATGTCCCAGCCCGCAATGTCGAACCAGCTCCGCCGGGTCGAGGAGATCGTCGGCGGAGCGCTGTTCACCCGCAGCCGGTCCGGTCTGGAGCCGACACCGCTCGGCGGCCAGGTCATCAGCCGGGCGCGGACGATCCTGTCCGAGATGGACACGCTGTTCGGCGACCTGCGCGGACCGCGGAGCCCGCAGGAGACCCTCGGCCTCGGATGCGTCCACCTCGCCTGCGTCGGGAGCATCGTCGCGCGGGTGGGCGAGGCCCTTCCCGGCCGCGAGGTCTCGCTGCGCATCGAGCCCTCCTCCGCCCTGCTGGGCGACGCCCTCGCGCGCGGCCATCTGGACGCCGCGCTGATCGGGCTCATGGAGGGCTTCGACGTCCCGATCGCGGCGCCCGTGGTCAGCCGCACCCTGGTGCCCCGCTACCCGATCTTCGTCACCCTCTCCGCGGACCATCCGCTCGCCGGCAGGGACGAGATCGACCTGTCCGACCTGCGGGACGAGGCGTGGATCGCCCCGCCGGGCGCCGACGACGGCTCGCTGTCCTCCCTGCGGGCCTCCTGCCGTGCCGCCGGCTTCGAGCCCATCGTGCGCTACGAGGCGCCGAGCGGGGCGGCGTGCCCGCTGGTCGCGGCGGGGCACGGCGTCCGGATGGTGGACCCGTCCTGGCCGCCGCACCCCGGGACGGTCGTGCGGCCCCTCGCCGGGGAACCGCAGGTCGCCAGGCTCATCGTCGCCTGGCGGCGGGACCGCCTGGGAGAGGAGGAGGCCGCGGCCCTCTACCGGGGGCTGGCGGCCGCCTACCTGGAGCACACCGCCAGCCATCCGACCTTCGAGGCGTGGTGGCGCGCCCACCCCCAGGTGCACCCGCTGCTGTGACCGCGCTCCCGTGACCGTGCCCGCGCGGCCCGCCTTCGTGATCTTGTCTCGGCCGGGCCTCCGGGCCGCCCACGTGGCGGTATTCTGATCGTGGGTGAGGAGGGCCAATGGATCCGGTGGCCGATGCCCTGGTCGGGCTGCCTGACCTCGGCGGCCAGAGCAGCCTGCGCGGCCAGGTGGCCGAGGCGCTGCGCAAGGCGCTGGCGACGGGCACGCTGCGGTCGGGCGTCGTGTACTCCGCCCCCACCCTCGCGGACGAGTTCGGGATCTCCCCCACGCCGGTCCGCGAAGCCATGATCGACCTGGTGCGGGACGGCCTGTTCGAGGCCGTGCGCAACCGGGGCTTCCGGGTCGTGCGGCCGTCGGCCCGCGACCTCGCCGAACTCACCGAGCTCAGGGAGCTGGTCGAGGTCCCCGCCGTCGCGCGGCTGGCCGGCGCCGTTCCCGAGGCGACCCGTCCGCGCCTGCGGGCCCTCGCCGAGGAGGCGCTCGCGGCGGCCCGGGAAGGCGACCCGGTCGGCTTCCTCGACGCCGACCACCGCTTCCACGCCGAGCTGCTCGAACTCACCGGCAACCGGACGCTCGTCCGGACGGTCCTCGACCTCCGGGGCCGCTCGCAGATGCACGGCCTCGCCCGTCCCGCCCCGGCCGAGACGCTGGTGGCGTCGGCGGAGGAGCACCTCGGGCTGCTGGACGCGCTCGTCGCCGGCGACGCCGAGAAGGCGCGGGAGCTCATGACGCGCCACCTCGACCACGTGCGGGGCGACCACCGCTGAGGGCGGCCTCCGCCCGCACTCCCTCTGACCGGATCCGGCCATAACCGCTCGGAGCTGGGCTGACGCCGGAGACACGGCCCTTGGCAAGTGCTGTTTCACATTTTACAGTGCAATTTCACATTGCATTGCGGACGCCGCGGCCGGACGCCGCGGCACCCCCGTCCGCGAAGGAGGCTCCCGTATGGTCCGCCCGAATCGCAGAAGGGCCGCCGCGGCCGTCGCCGTGGCCGCCGCCCTGACCGCGGCATCACCGGCGGCGCCGGCACACGCCGACGCCCCCGGTGGCCGTGGCGCGCCCCCCGCCACCTCCCCCCACCCGCCCCGGATCCAGTCCCAGCAGGAGGCCAAAGCCACGCTCGTCAAGCAGATCGCCAAGGACCACCGGGTCTCGGTGGCCGAGGCGGGCCGCCGGGCCGACCGGCAGCCCGCGCAGTTCAAGCTCGCGTCCCGGCTCGGCAAGGAACTCGGCGCCGCGTACGGCGGCGCCTGGATCGACCAGGCCCGCGGCGGCGAGCTCACCGTCGGCGTCACCGGAGCCGGCGCGTCGGCCAGGGTGCGGGCGAAGGCGGAGGCCGCCGGTCTGGGCACGACCAGGACGAAGAAGGTCCGGTACGGCTTCGGGCACCTCCAGCGGGTGTCCGCCTCCCTGGCCGAGCGGGTCGCCGCCGCCAACAAGGGGGCCGAGAACGGCCTGCAGACCGGCATCGTCACGTCCGGCAACGCCGTGAAGCTGAGCAGCCTCAAGGGCGCCGCGCTCACCCCGGCCCAGCGCGACGTCGTCGGCTGGGCGCGCCGGACGTTCGGCGGCGCGGTCAAGGTGTCGACCTACGCCCACAAGTCGGTGCCCCGGTACTGCTACGACGACTACAGCTGCGACCCGCCGCTCCGGTCCGGCCTGGCCATCTTCACCGGAGGAGCGCGCTGCACCAGCGCGTTCATGACCTACTCCGGCAGCCGGTACTACATGCTCACCGCCGGTCACTGCGCCGAGCTCGGCTACTGGTGGGACGTGTCGACCTACAGCTACGGCTACCAGAACGTGGGCGGCGCCGCGGACTACACCTTCGGGTGGTACGGCGACTACGCCGCGGTCTCGGTCGACAATCCGGGCTGGTGGCAGCCCCGGGGCTGGGTGCTCCCCCAGACGTCCGTCTACGGAAGCCAGAGCGACTACGTCGGCGGCTACGTCTGCAAGCAGGGCTCGACCACCGGCTACACCTGCGGGTCGATCACCGAGGTCGACGCCACCGTGTCCTACCCGGACCGGACGCTGTCCGGCATGACCTGGAGCACCGCCTGCGACGGGCCCGGTGACAGCGGCAGCGGCGTCTTCGACGGGAACTACGCCCACGGCATCCTGAGCGGCGGTCCGAACTCGGGATGCGGAATGATCCACGAGCCCATCGGACGGGCCCTGTCCGGTCTGGGGGTGTCCCTTCTCAGCGGCTGACCTCCGCCGGCCCGCGCACAGGGGCGGCGCCGTGCCCGGTGGCCCCGGGCACCGCGCCGCCCCTTCGCCGCGTCAGTCCTTCAGGGACTGCATCCAGTTCTCGATCTCCTCGGGGTGGCGGGGAAGGGCGGAGGACATCAGGCGGGCGCCGGTCTCGGTGACGACGACGTCGTCCTCGATGCGCACGCCGATGCCGCGCAGTTCCGGGGGCAGCGTCAGGTCGTCGGGCTGCAGGTAGAGGCCCGGCTCCACGGTCAGGACGTGGCCGGGGCGCAGCTCCCCGTCCAGGTACTGGGAGGCCCGCGCCGCCGAGCAGTCGTGGACGTCCAGGCCGAGCATGTGCCCGCTGCTGCAGAGGGTGTAGCGGCGGTAGATGCCCGACTCGGGATCGAGGGCGTCCTCGGCGCTGCGCAGCACGCCCCAGTCCTGGAGGCCTTCGGCGATGACGCGCATCGCGGCCATGTGGAAGTCGCGGAAGCGGGCGCCCGGGCGGACGGCCGCCAGCCCCGCCTCCTGCGCGTGGTAGACGAGGTCGTAGACCTGCCGCTGACGCGGGGTGAACCACCCGCTCACCGGGAGGGTGCGGGTGATGTCGGCGGTGTAGAGGGTGTCGGTCTCGACCCCGGCGTCGAGCAGGAGCATCTCGCCCATGCGCAGCGTGCCGTCGTTGCGCGTCCAGTGCAGGACGCAGGCGTGCGCCCCGGCCGCGGCGATGGTGTCGTAGCCGACGCCGTTGCCCTTGATGCGCGCGACGCGCTCGAAGGTGCCCTCCGCCCACCGCTCTCCGCGCGGCATCCCGGTGACGCGCGCCAGCCCGGCGGCGACCGCGGTGAAGCCGTCCACCGTGTGGTCGACGGCGGCCTGGAGCTGGGCGATCTCCCAGTCGTCCTTGACCAGGCGGAGCTCGGCGGCGCAGGCCGCCAGCTCCGCGTCGAGCTCGGGGGCGCGGGCCGGGACGGCCCGGTCGACCTCGGGGTCCACGCCCCGGATCACCCGGGCCGGGACCGGGCCGCCGAGCGCGCCGGGCAGGTCGTCCAGCGGCGCGCAGGCGAGCCCGAGCCTCTCCTCGGTCTCGGCCAGGGCGGCGCGGGGGCCGACCCAGAACTCTCCGTGGCGGCGGTCGCGGAAGAAGCCCGCGTCGTCGCGCGAGGACCGGGGCCGGTGGTAGAGGACGGCGTCGTGGCCCGTGGCGGTCGGTTCCAGCACCAGCACGGCGCCGGTTCCGGTGTCCGCGCCGGTGTCCCCGGTGAGATGGGCGTACGCGGTGTGCACGCGGTATCGGTAGTCGCAGTCGTTGCTGCGCACCTTCGGGGGGCCTGCGGGCAGGACAAGGCGTTCGCCGGGAAAGAGGGCCGACAGGGCCGCGCGGCGTTTCTCCGCGTACGGCGCCACCGACCGGCGCACCGGGAGCGGTTTCCCGCTCGGGGCCCAGTCCCGGGTCATGAAGGAGGCGAGGGTCTCGGAGACGGGCAGGTCGTGGCTGCCCGTCGCGAAGCGGCCGGCTGCAGGGTCGTCCATGTGAAAGTCCTGGATGTGGAGATTCGATAACGGGGCTTGTAGTGCAATTGCACTGTACTATTTTATATGGCACTCCGCCCGTCGATGCACGGAGACGCCATGAAACGTCCGGTCAGAACCTGCCTCGCTCTCGCCGCCTCGCTCGGCACCGTCGCCGGCGCCTCCGCCTGCGGTTCGGGGGACGACGCCACCGCCGCCAAGGCCGGAGGCACCCTCACCGTCCTGTACACGCAGGACTTCGCCCATCTCGACCCACAGCGCAACTACGTGATGTTCGCGATGGACTTCGGCACGCGGCTGCTCTACCGGACGCTCACCACCTACGCCGCCAGGGAGGGCCAGGCGGGCACGCAGGTCGTCCCCGACCTCGCCACCGACACCGGCACCACGCCCGACAAGGGCAGGACCTGGACGTATCACCTCAAACCCGGGCTGAAGTTCGAGGACGGGACGCCCATCACCAGCGCCGACGTCAAGTACGGGATCGAGCGCTCCTTCGCACCCGACCTGCCGGAAGGCCCCGGCTACGCCAGGACGATGCTGGAGGGCGGTGAGGGGTACAAGGGGCCCTACAAGGACAAGGACGGTCTCGCCTCCATCGCGGCGCCGGACGCCCGGACGGTCGTGTTCCGGCTCAAGCAGCCGTCGATGGACTGGCCGAAGGTCACCACGCTTCCGACGTTCGCCCCCGTCCCCAAGGCCAGGGACACCGGCGTCAACTTCGACAGGCGCCCCTTCTCCTCCGGCCCCTACAAGGTCCAGTCCTACGACCGCGGCCGGCGGCTGGTCCTCGTCAGGAACACGCACTGGGACAAGGCCACCGACGGTGTCCGCCAGGCCCACCCGGACAAGATCGTGGTGGAGGAGGGCCTCGCGCAGGCCGCCATCGACCAGCGGCTCATCGCCGACCAGGGACGGGACCAGCGCGCGGTCACGCTGTACTCGGTCGCGCCGGCGAGCATGCCGCGCATCCTCACCCGCCCGGACGTCAGGAAGCGGTTCGTCAGCGCGACGAGCCTGTGCACCCGGTTCCTGGCGATGAACACCGCGAAGCCGCCGTTCGACGACCCGGCGGTGCGGCGGGCGATGCAGTACGCGATCGACAAGGAGGCCTACCGCACCGCGCACGGCGGCAGCGGCGTCGGCGAGCTCGCCGGGTCCTACCTGCCGCCCGCCATGACCGGCGGCCGGGCGCAGGACGTCTACCAGGCGCCGCCGAACGGGGACCCGGGCAAGGCGAGGCGGATGCTCGCCGCGGCCGGCAAGGGCGCCGGGTTCTCGATCGCCCTGACGACGACCAGCAGCGAGCTCGGCAAGTCCGAGGCCGAGGCGGTGCAGCAGGCGCTCGCCCGCGTCGGGGTGCGGGTCCGGATCAACTCCGTGGCCAAGAGCGTCTACTACGACACCATCGGCGACACCGCGAAGGAGGACGAGCTCGTCTTCTACGGGTGGTGCGCCGACTACCCGTCCGCGGCCTCGTTCATCCCGCCGATCTTCGACGGGCGCGCCATCGCGCCGAAGGGCAACACCGTCGTCTCGCAGATGAACGACCGAGCGGTCAACGAGAAGATCGGCGCGGCCGTGAAGGGGAACGACCCGGCCGCGTGGACGGCGCTCGACCGCGAGCTGATGGGGCTGTCGCCGATGGTCCCGCTGATCCACGACAAGCTGCCGCTGCTGCGCGGCTCCAAGGTCACCGGCGCGTTCGGCCACGCCATCTGGGAAGGCGAGTTCGACTTCGCCACCATCGGGGTGATGTAGTGGCCGGCAGCGTGCCGGTGCCCGCCGGCCGGTCGCCGTGGCGGCCAGCCGGCGGGCGGCTGCGGCGCGACCCGGCCGCCCTCGCCGGGCTGGCGATCATCGCGCTGTTCGTGCTGCTCGCGCTGGCCGCCCCGCTGCTCACCGCCCTCAACGGGCACGGCCCGAACGAGTTCCACCCCGAGAAGATCGACAAGGCGCTGGCCGGCGCGCCCCGGGGGGCGTTCGGCGGCGCCGACGGCGACTTCTGGCTGGGCGTCGAGCCCGGCACCGGCCGGGACGTGTTCAGCCGCATGGTCTACGGCGCCCGGATCTCGCTGCTGATCTCCGTCGCGGCGACCTGCGTCGCCACCGCCGCCGGCACCGCCCTCGGCCTCACCGCGGGCTTCGCCGGCGGCCGGGTCGACGCGGCGATCAGCCGCGTCATGGACCTGGTGCTGTCGTTCCCGCAGCTCATCTTCATGATCGCTCTGGTGTCGGTGCTGCCCGAGGGGGACCGGACGCTGGAGCTGGTGTTCGTCATGGGCTTCTTCGGCTGGCCCTACATCGGGCGCATCGTGCGCGGCCAGACGCTCTCGCTGCGCCACCGGGAGTTCGTGGAGGCCGCGCGCGCCACCGGCATGCCGCGCCACCGCATCGTCTTCCGCGAGGTCATGCCGAACCTGCTGGCGCCGGTCCTCGTCTACGCGACGCTCACCGTCCCGGTCAACATCGGCACCGAGGCGGCGCTGTCGTTCCTCGGCATCGGCGTCCGGCCGCCGGACGCGTCCTGGGGCCAGATGATGGCCAAGGCGATCGACTGGTACCAGGTGGACCCGACGTTCTTCGTGGTCCCCGGCGTCTGCCTGCTGCTGACCGTGCTGGCGTTCACGCTGCTCGGCGACGCCCTCCGGGACGCCCTCGACCCGAAGGGGGCGGGCCGGTGACCCGGTACGTCGCGACGCGCCTGGCCGGGGTCGCCGGGGTGCTGCTCGTCATCTGCGCGGTGACCTTCACGATCTTCTACGTCTTCCCCGCCGACCCCGCGCTCCAGGCGTGCGGCAAGTCGTGCACGCCGGAGCGGCTCGCCATGCTCCACCACCAGATGGGGCTGGACCGGCCGCTGTGGCGGCAGTTCGCCGACTACCTCGGCGGCGTCGTCGCGGGCCGGAGCTACGGCTCGGGGCCGCAGGCCGTCCGGTGCCACTTCCCGTGCCTCGGGTTCTCCTACCAGAACAACACGCCGGTCTGGGACCTGATGATGCAGCGGCTGCCGACCACGCTCTCGATCGCCGTCGGCGCGGCGGTCCTGTGGCTCGCCGGCGGAGTCACCGTCGGCGTCGTCTCCGCGCTGCGCAAGGACTCGCTGCTGGACCGGGCGCTGATGGTGGGCACGCTCACCTCCGCGTCCCTGCCGATCTACTTCACGGCGATGGCGCTCACCGTGCTGGTCGTCCAGATCGGGGGGCTGCTCCCCTACTCCAGCTACGTCCCGTTCGCGGAGGACCCCGCCGCCTGGGCGAGGAACCTGGTGCTGCCGTGGGTCGCGCTCGCGCTGCTGTACGCGGCCATGTACGCGCGGCTGTCCCGGGCGTCGATGGTGGAGACGATGGCCGAGCCCTACATCCGGACGGCCCGCGCCAAGGGCCTGCCCGAGCGGACGGTCGTCGCCAAGCACGGGCTGCGGGCCGGGCTCACGCCGGTCCTCACCGTCTTCGGCATGGACCTCGGCGCGCTGCTCGGCGGGGCCCTGATCACCGAGAGCGTGTTCGGGCTGCCCGGCATCGGGCGGCTCACCATCGACTCGATCGACAAGTCCGACCAGCCGGTCGTGATGGGCGTGGCGCTGCTGGCCGCCTTCTTCATCACGTTCGCCAACCTCGTCGTGGACCTGCTCTACGCGGTGGTCGATCCCCAGGTGAGATTCACATGAGCGGAGCGAACCGGGGGGTGTGGGGGGCGCACCCCCACAAGGAGCACGCATGAGCGGAGCGAACCGGGGGATGTGGCGGGCCGCCCCTCAGAAGGAGCGCGCATGAGCTTGCTGAGCGTCCGGGACCTCGCCGTGGAGTTCCGCACCGCGAAGGGGACGATCCGCGCGGTGGACGGGCTGTCGTTCTCCCTGGAGGAGGGCCGCACCCTGGGCATCGTCGGCGAGTCCGGTTCCGGCAAGTCCGTCACCAGCCTGGCGATCATGGGGCTGCTCGACGGCGCCCGGGTGAGCGGGTCGATCGAGGTGGCGGGGACGCGGATCGTCGGGGCGGACCGCGAGCGCGTCCGCGCGCTGCGCGGCCGGAAGGTCGCGATGATCTTCCAGGACCCGCTGTCGTCGCTGCATCCGCACTACAGCGTGGGCGAGCAGATCGCCGAGGCGCGGCGGCTGCACTTCGGCTCGTCCCGCCGCGTGGCGCGCGAGGAGGCCGTCCGGGTCCTCGCCGACGTCGGCATCCCCGACGCCCGGGAGCGGGCGGGCGACCACCCGCACCGGTTCTCCGGCGGGATGCGCCAGCGCGTGATGATCGCCATGGCGCTCGCCTGCGAGCCCGACCTGCTGATCGCCGACGAGCCGACCACCGCCCTGGACGTGACCGTCCAGGCGCAGATCCTGGAGCTGATCGCGCGGATCCAGCGCGAGCGCGGGCTGGCGGTCCTGATGATCACGCACGATCTGGGGGTGGTCGCGCGGGTCGCCGACGACGTCCTGGTCATGTACGCGGGACGGGCGGTCGAGCGGGCGCCGGCCGACGCGCTGTTCGCCGTGCCCCTGCACCCCTACACCCGCGGGCTCCTCGGCTCCCTCCCCCGGCTCACCGGCACGCCCGGCGAGCTGGCCCCGATCGCGGGCACCCCGCCGTCTCCGCTGTCTCCGCCGGCGGGGTGCCCGTTCCATCCGCGGTGCGCCGAACGGGTCGAGATGTGCGAGACGACCCGTCCGGCGCTCCTCGGCACGTCCCACCCGGCGGCCTGCCACCTGCTCACGATCGCGAAGGGACCCCGATGACGGCGCTGCTCCGCCTGGAAGGCCTGACCAAGACGTTCCAGACGCGGCGCGGCGCCGTGCGGGCGGTGAACGGCCTGGACCTGGAGGTGCGGGCCGGGGAGACGCTCGGCCTGGTCGGCGAGTCCGGCTGCGGCAAGTCCACGACCGGGCGGATGCTCGTCCGGCTCCTGGACCCCACGGCCGGGCGGATCGTCTTCGACGGCGAGGACATCACCGGGCTGTCCCAGCGGGAGATGCGGCCGCTGCGCCGCGACCTGCAGATCATCTTCCAGGACCCGTTCGCCTCGCTGAACCCGCGCCACACCGTCGGCTCAATCGTGGCCGAGCCGCTGCGGGCGCAGGGCGAGCGGGACCCGCTGCCCCGCGTCCAGGAGATGCTGGAGTACGTCGGGCTCGGCGCCGAGCACCTCGACCGGTACCCGCACGAGTTCTCCGGCGGGCAGGCCCAGCGGATCGGGATCGCCCGGGCCCTGGTCACCGGCCCCCGGCTGGTCGTCGCGGACGAGCCGGTGTCGGCCCTGGACGTGTCGATCCAGGCCCAGATCGTCAACCTGCTGGCGGGCCTGCGGCGCCGGCTCGGCCTGGCGTACGTGTTCATCGCGCACGATCTCGCGGTCGTCCGGCACGTGTGCGACCGGATCGCCGTGATGTACCTCGGCCGGATCGTGGAGACCGGGGCCCGGGACGTGGTCTACGGCGCGCCGGCGCACCCCTACACCCGGGCTCTGCTGTCGGCGATCCCGCTGCCCGACCCGGTGGCCGAGCGGGCGCGGGAGCGCATCGTGCTCCGCGGCGACCCGCCGAGCCCGTCGGCGCCGCCGCCCGGCTGCCCCTTCCACCCGCGGTGCTTCAAGGCGCAGGAGCGGTGCCGCACCGAGCCGCCGTCCCTCAGGATGGCCGCGGGCCGCCAGGTCGCCTGCCACTACCCGGAGACCGAGCCGGTCGCCTCGTGACAGGGCCGGGGCCGGACCTCGCGGTCCGGCCCCGGCGATCGGTTCTCGGGGTGGGGGGATCAGTACTCGGACTTCACCGTCACTCCGCTGAACGCCTGCTTGCCGTAGAGGCTGATGTAGTTGTAGCCCGCGGGCGGGTTGGTGATGGTCAGGGTCTCGCCGTTGCCGGCGTTGACGGACCTCTGGGTGTAGGACGTCGACGTGGCCCAGCTGGTGGGGCTGTAGTACAGGTCCGCGTCGCCGGTGCCGCCCGATGACGTGATCTTGATCGACCGCGTGCCGGCCGGCACGTACAGGTACAGGTAGGCCAGGTTGCCCTGGGTGGCCGACAGGTTGCTCCGCTGGCAGTTCTGCCCGAGCTGGCGGGTGTCCGTCCCGGTGCACTCGGTCGTCCCGCCGCCGCCTCCGGCCGACACCGCCAGCTGCTTGGTCGCGGTGCCGGTGGCGCCCTTGTCGTCGGTGACGGTGAGGGTGACGGTGTAGGTGCCGTCCGCGCCGTAGGTGTGGGACGGGTTGGCCGACGTCGAGGTGGCGCCGTCGCCGAAGTCCCACCGCCGGGAGGCGATGGTGCCGTCGGAGTCGGTGGACTGGTCGGTGAAGGAGACCGCCAGGCCGTTCGCCGAGGCGGAGAACCGCGCGGCCGGCGCCTGGTTGCCGCCGCCCCCGCCGCCAGCGCACGCGCCCGACGCGCACGCGGCGAGCCACGTCCACCAGTCGCTGTCGTAGCGGGTGCCGATCGTGCTGGTCAGGAACGTCCGGGCGGCGTTCCAGTTGCCGGTCCGGTAGTAGCCGAGGACGGTCGAGACGTCGCCCGGGTGCTTCTCGAACATGTACCGCACCGCGAGGTAGCCCCAGCGGTAGATGCGGGTCGTGTCATGGCTGTAGGTGGTGTCGAACAGCGTGCTGAGCGCGTAGGTGTTCCGCGCCGCCTCGGTGATCGCCGCGTCGTAGACCTCCTTGCGGTAGGAGTAGGAGACGTACTCGGCGAAACCCTCGATCCACCAGATCGTGGGGGTGGTGACGCCGGCGTTGAAGTCGCCGTACATGTCGAAGCGGCCGTCGAGGTAGTGCGTGTACTCGTGGTTGAGGTTCCAGATCTGGAACGCCGGGCGCACCCATTCGGCCTCGTAGGCGATGAACCGCGGCTGGTTGCCCGCGGCGGCCGGGTCGCCCTCCAGGTACATGCCGCCGTTGTTGGTGTCGATGCCGAACATCGCGCCGGCGTAGGTCTGGTAGTCGGTGCTCGAATCGAAGACGCAGACCTCGATCGTGGTGTTGTTGTCGTTCGCGACGGGCCGGTTCCCGTCCTTCACCAGGCCGTGGAAGTAGGCGTCCTGGTTCTGGAGGCTGGCGCAGCTGTCGGAGAGCTGGGCGGCCGTCATGTCCTGCGCCCGGATCTTGATGCTCGGACTGCAGGTGTGGTTGATGGTGAGGACGTTCGCGGCGAGCCGCTGCGCCAGGTCGCAGGTGCCGTAGTAGGAGCAGTTCGCCTTGTCGTAGTAGTCGGTCATCTCGGCGACGCCGACCCACAGCGGCGCGGTCTTCCCGGTCATGGCGCTCTGCCCGAGCAGCCCCTTGGCCAGCGGCCTGACCTTCGCCTGCATCGCGGTGTGCTGCACGAAGCGGGTCAGCTCGCGGCCCGCGTTGGACGTCAGGTAGCTGCGGTCGGTCCCGAGCAGGGAGAGGTGGCCCGAGGCGAAGGAGTTGAGCGTGTCGAGCACGCTCTGGTCGGCCTGGACCGCCGAGACGAACTCGGGGACCTGGTGGCCGCGGAACAGCACCGTGTAGACGTTGTTCACCGCGTTGAGCATCCACCAGGACGCGTCGTAGGAGCTGTTGTAGCCGGTCAGCAGCCGCTTGACCACGTAGAGGTAGCGGGCGTTCTCCTCCGCGCTGTCGATCAGCGTGACCGCCTCGGCGAGGACCTCGCCGTTGGCGTCGCTGACCGTCGACGACCGGGAGTTGCCGAAGAAGGCGTCCAGACCGGACTGGATCGCCGTCTTCAGCGTGGGGCCGTAGGTCCCCACGGTCGACGGGTTGTACCAGTGGACGTAGTAGCCGGCCCGCAGGTAGAGGACCAGCTGGGCCGTGCCGGTGGTGTTGTCGCCCGGGTAGGAGAGCCCGTTGTCGCGCAGCCCGTACGCCACGCTCGCCATCTGCGACTCCCGGAACGCGTAGTACGCGTCGGTGCCGGTGAGGCTGAACAGCGAGTTGACGCAGTCGGTCGTGGACGACTTGATCTGCTGGACGAGCGCGCTTCCGGAACGGCTCGTGAAGTCACTCGCGCTGCACGCGGCCGCGGCGGCCTTGGCGCTCGTCTTCGGGGCGGCCTTCATGGAAGGGCGCTTGTGCTCCGCCGGCTTCTTCGGCTGGTCGGGGCTGCTCTTCAGGTCGTTCTTGTCGGCGGAGAGCGGCGGCCGGTCCTTGGCGGGCAGCGGCGCCTTCTGGACGTGGCGCGCGTCGCCGCCGTCGGGGCGGACGCTGGCGGGAGGGGGTTTCGGGGCGGCGTTCGCGGGCGGGACGAGGAACGTCGTCCCGAGGGCCACCGCCATTGACGCCAGCAGGCAGCGGGTCGATCTGCGTCTGTTTCTCACGGGGGGTCTTCCTCCATGGGGCGGGCGTCCGGCAGGCGCGCCGGACGGAGTCGCAGGGCTCCGGGGTCCAAGGTCCGGAGGGTCGGGGAAGCGTGCGCCCGCAGTTTGTGGCGCGGAAACGACCCGTGGTCATACGCCGCGCCATCGATCTGGGTTATGGATCTCCCGGACGGATCCCCCCCGAAACGCGGGAAAGGAATTCGCCGAGGTGGCGCCCCCCTTTCCGGCCGCGAGACGCCCCCGACGCCGTTTCCGGACAATGACGAAAGAAAGGTGAAATTGTACACTGCAATGTCACAACCACTCTGGAGGTGTCTGTGAGACGACGGAGCAGGACACGCGCGGGCGCCGCGCTCGTCGCGTGCGGCGGGATGCTGGCGGCCGCCGCGCTGGCCGGGCCACCGCCGGCGACCGCACTCGCCGGCCGCCGGATCCCCGGCCTGCGGGCGCAGGTGGCGTTGCAGAACCCTCCCTACC